>NZ_JANLVV010000380.1:0-40966 GCF_031364185.1 Salinibacterium sp.
GCGGCCGCCTCCGCGGATCGGTCATCACCATCATGTTTCTTCGAACTCACAGCATCCAGTGTCGTAGTCATCACGGCACCCTTCCCGCCACGCTCACGCGCGGCGCGTCAAGCCGGAAACACCTTTTAATGCACAGTCCCAGCTACGTGGCCTCCCCGTCGGGGGTGCAGATCAAGTAGAACCGAATTCTCTAAAAATATCGGGGTGGGATGCTCAGTAGCCGTATCTGGCGTTGCCGACCAGGTCGGATCGTTTCGCCGTTTCCCTCGACTTTCCTAAGGGAACGGGGTCGAATTGATCAGTCGCGTGATCTCACCCCTGGACTGTTGAGGCAGATTCAGGGACGTGGAGAGCAGCTGGGTATTGCGGTTAGTTTCCACACACGGGGTTCAATACCCTCATTCAACGATTAACACCACCCACGCGGTGTCCACCGAATAGGACCGCTTCACCTAAAGCATGCGGGCCCGTTGGGAGGGTTCGTCAAATCAGGTTCGGGTAATTGTGTAGGTGCGAACATGCCCACTTCGACCTTTGCTCCGGGCAGCAACACCCCGGGATCCGAAAACCTCACCCTCAGGCGTGCAGCGCCTCGATCGCGGGAATGAAACGCCGCCGCGACGAGTCGATGTGGCTCCGCATCAGTTCGCTGGCCGAATTTCCGTCGCCGCCCCTGATGGCGACGGTGATTTCAATATGTTCGTTCAGGGCGAGTGGGCGTTCACCGTCGCGGTAGTACTCCTGAAACATGTCCTGCACAAATTCGCCCTCGCCCGACCCGCTCTCGGCATTGCTGAAGCTCGCCTTATGCACCCGAAAGAGATGCATGTGACAACGGGTGCGAATGAAGGCTTCCTCCACGAGCGGGTTCCCCGATGCCCGTGCGACCAGTGTGTGAAAGCGCGTGTCGTGCTCGACAAATTCCGTGTAGGTCGATGAGGTTCCCGTGCGCGAGATGTGTTCGGCGCGCTCGAGCTCCGCTTCGAGCGCTTCAATTTCACGACGTGTGCTGCGACGGGATGCTTCGGCCGCCGCCCACGGTTCGATGACCCCGCGAAACTGAAAGAGGTCGTCGAACTGCTGCACCGAAAGCAGCCTGGTCGTCTCATAGCCCCGAAGCGGGATCTTCGTCACGAGCCCATCCGCCTCGAGCCGGGCCAACGACTCTCGCACCGGAGTCTGCGAAACGGAGAGGTCTCTCGCGAGCTCGTCGATCCCGAGATGCTCGCCGGGGGCAATGTCATGCTCGAGAATCATGGCCTTGATCAGGTCATACGTGCCGTCGGCGAGCACGGTACGCCGAGGCAAAGTGCTGGGGCGTCCGTCCGAATCTGGAACCATCGTGTGCCGCATTCTCTTCGACCAATCTTTGGACTCAGGATGCCCCCTACCGCGACAGGAGCATCACAGCGCGCCGCACGACGATCATTTCATGCTGCCGACGCGCAGGCCATCCATGCCGCCATCCACGGCGAGCACCGTCCCGGTGATGGATCTTTGATGAGGGCTGGCAAGGAAGCAGATCGCCGCCGCCACTTCCTCTGCGGTTACGAGGCGTCCGGAGGGTTGCCTGCCTTCCAGGGCAGCGCGCTCGGCTGTCGGGTCGGCGGCGCCGTCGAGTAGGCGCGCTACCCAGGGGGTATCGGCTGTCCCGGGGTTCACACAGTTCACGCAAATATTTTCGTGGATCAGATCGGCCGCCATCGCTCGGGTGAGAGCCTGGACGGCTCCTTTGCTGGCCGAATACACCGCTCGCTGTGGCAACCCCACGGTTGCGGCGATGGAGCAGGTATTGACGATGGCTCCCGCGGCACTGTGCCTCAGCAATGGCAGCGCGGCCCGGCTGACCCGAGCGATGCCCACGACATTGATATTCAGCACCGTCATCCACTGGTCGTCGGTCGCTTCCTCGACGCTCCCTACGGCCCCAATTCCCGCATTGTTGACCAGAATATCGACGACCCCGGTCTGTGCTTCGAGGAGCGCGAAGGCCGCTGACACCGATTCGACGGAACCGACATCGCACCGGATCCATTCGGCAACTGGCCCCATCTGCCCCTCGGCCAGGTCGAAGCCAAAAACTCGCGCACCCGAACCGGCCAGTTTCTGAGCGGTGGCCAGTCCGATTCCCGATCCGGCGCCAGTAACTATGGCGGTGAGGCCGTCGAATTCGTGTGACATTGCGCGGGGTGCTCTCTCGATAAAAGGTTGCCACGAAGGGAATCTTCGTGCGGACCATCCATGGTCACTATAGGATTTATGCTAATCGTGTAGGATAAGCTTACCGGACGGAGGAAGCTTTTCGTTGCTTCGCCGCAGGAAAGGGGTCAGCAATGACAGCTTTGGTGCCCCGCACACAGTCGTTGCCCCGCTGGAGTTCGCGTTCGCCGCATCCGCCAAGGTCAGACAGCATGATGCCCAGCCCTGCTGGGCGCAGGAGGAAAAATGAGAATGACTAACGACTTCCGCGCGGTCGAATACGAAGGGGGAGTGGGCCTGTGTGAGACTGTGCAGCACCCGTCGACGTTCGACTTCGTCGTCGTTGCGCGCACGATGGAGGAGCGTATGGTCAAGCCCACGGCGAGCGGGGGCGGTCTCTGATGTTGAGATTCATGAGGGTAGGGCCGGCCGGGTCGGAGCGTCCGGCGGCGCTCGACGATGATGGCGTGCTGTGGGATCTCTCCGGGATTACGGCCGATATCGACGGTGATTTCCTCGCGGCAGGCGGTCTGGATTCCGCGGCCGCTGCGGTGGAGTCGGGCGAGTTGCCCGTGATCGACGATCCAGCGGACGGCACCGGCATGCGCATCGGGGCTCCCGTTGCCCGCCCGCAGGCGGTGATCTGCGTGGGGATGAACTACGCGGCCCATGCGGCGGAATCCGGCTCGGAGCCGCCTACTCGCACCGTCATCTTCTTCAAGCATCCGAATACGATCGTCGGGCCGTTCGACGAGGTACTTATCCCGCCCGGATCGACCAAAACCGACTGGGAGGTAGAGCTTGCGATCGTGATCGGCACGCGCGCACGCTACCTCTCTTCGCCGAGCGAAGCGTTATCGCATGTCGCCGGATTCGCGGTGTCGAACGATGTCTCCGAGCGTCATTATCAAATCGAGATTTCCGGCGGCCAGTGGAGCAAGGGAAAAAGCAGCGAAACCTTCAACCCGCTCGGGCCGTGGCTAGTTCGTCCCTCCGACGTGGGGGACGGATCCGGCCTCCGACTCCAATCGTTCGTCAACGGCGCGGCTCGCCAGAACTCGACCACGTCCGATCTGATCTTCGATGTCGCGCAGGTCGTCTTTGATTTGAGTCAGTACCTGGTGCTGGAGCCGGGCGACGTCATCAACACGGGAACCCCCCAGGGCGTCGCCCTCAGCGGCCGGTTTCCCTATCTCGTTCCCGGCGACATTGTCGAGTGCGAGGTTGACGGGCTCGGACGCCAGCGCCAGGTCTTCGCGCAGGCACTGCCGTGACGGCGCGAAGGCTCGGCCGTACCGGGCTTCAGGTCGAGCCCTACGCGTTCGGGGTCGCTCCGCTGGCGAATCTGGGGCGCGAGGTCACGGATGACGACGCAGCCGCGGCGCTCGACGCCGCCTGGACTGCCGGCGTGCGATATTTCGACACAGCCCCGCACTATGGACTTGGATTGGGGGAGCGTCGCCTTGGTGCATTTCTCGCCACCAAGCCGCGGGAAGAGTTTGTGCTCTCGACCAAGGTCGGTCGAATTCTTGTCGACAATCCGCGCGGGGTGGAGCCCGATGACGACGGTTTCGACGTGCGAACATCACTCCTACGGCGACGGGACTACACAGCTGATGGCGTCCGCCGATCCCTCGAGGACAGTCTCGAGCGGATGGGTCTCGACCGCGTCGACATTGTGTTTGTGCACGATCCCGATGACTTCTACCGTGACGCGATGGAGGGGTCATTCCCTGCCCTTGACGAGCTGCGTCGCGAAGGCGTGATCGCGTCCTACGGGGCGGGGATGAACCAAAGCGCAATGCTGGCTGACTTCGTACTCAACACGGATCTCGATGTCGTGATGTGTGCTGGCCGGTACACTCTGCTCGAGCAGGGCGCACTCGATGACCTGCTGCCCGCGGCATCCACTCGAAATGTGTCAGTCGTCGCGGCTGCGGTGTTCAACTCCGGCCTACTCGCTCGTGACCGACCCGTTGCCGGTGTGACGTTCGACTACGCCCCTGCTTCGGCTCCACTACTGGAACGGGTTGGCGCGTTGGCCGACGTCTGCGAGTCCCATGGAGTCACGCTGCCGGCTGCCGCCCTGCAGTTCACGCTCGGGCACCCCTCGGTAGCGACCGTCTGCACGGGCGCGCGTTCGGCTGACCAGGTACAGCGAAATGCGAGTCTGTTCGACGTGAAGATTCCCGCCGCGCTCTGGGCAGATCTTGTGTCCTCGGGCCTGATCCGTGCCGATTCGCCACTGCCAGCAGTAGCGAGTGGCACATGACCGTTATCGGTGTCGACATCGTGAGCGAGATCACATGAGACGCATCGCATCGGTAATCGGGCTGCGGCCCGGCAGCGTTGAACGATACGAGGCACTCCACGCAGCGGTGTGGCCTGCCGTGTTGAGGCGTCTTTCGGCAAGCAATGTAGCGAACTACTCGATCTATCGCCACGGCGAGCTGTTGTTCTCGTACATGGAATACGTGGGCGACGACTTCGACGCCGACATGGCCGAGATGGCGGCGGATAAAGCCACGCAGGAGTGGTGGGCTGTGTGCTCGCCGCTCCAGGATCCGCTTGACACCCGCGCCGAGGGCGAGTGGTGGAAAGAAATTCCCGAGGTTTTCCATCTCGAGTGATGGGGGCAATTCCATTTCATGAACCGTTGCCCGAGGAGTTTTTCATGACCGATCTTTCCCAGCCGACGCGGATGATCGACGCACACCAGCACCTCTGGAAACCGTCCGAGAGGCGATACGAGTGGCTCACGGCCGCGGGAGCACCGCTCAATGCCGACTTCGCGCCGGAAGACGTCGAGGCGGATGTTTCTGCCGCAGGAATCACCGCAACCGTGCTCGTGCAGGCTGCCGACACCTATGAGGACACGTTCTACATGCTCTCAGTGGCATCCAGAGTGCCCGTCGTTCGTGCTGTCGTCGCGTGGGTACCACTCGACCGCACCGACGAGGCAAAAGCCGCGCTCGACCTCTATTCCCGGTCGCCGGTGGTGCGTGGCATCCGGGTGCTCAACCACAACTACTCAGACCCGCGCTGGTTGTTGCGAGATGACGTGTCTCCGACGGTGGCACTGCTTGCGCCCCGCGGACTCTCGCTCGATGTGGTCAGCGTCTCGCCCGAGCACCTCGTCATGGTCGCGGACCTGGCAGCGCGGCATCCGGAGCTCACCATCGTGCTTGACCACCTCGCAAAGCCCGACATCTCCGCCCACGGCTGGGAGCCGTGGGCGTCGCTCATCGCCGAGGTCGCCGCTCACCCCAATGTGAGTGTGAAAGTCTCCGGGCTCAACACCGCGTCGGGCGCCGACTGGACGTGGCAGGACTGGTTGCCGTACGTCAATCACGCCGTCGAGCATTTTGGCTCGGCACGAATGATGATGGGAAGTGACTGGCCAGTCTCGACCCTCGCGGGCGATTTCGGCGGGGTGTGGCGGGCCCAGCGCAGGGTTATCGGTCACCTCGGCCTCGAGCAGCAGGCCGATATCCTGCATCGCACTGCCGAGCGCGCCTATTCCTTCGACGCCTCGACGCCTCCTTCCTTGGCGCCTCCTGCCTCGGCGTGACGAGTTCGTGCCGCTGAGATCGCGTCGTGCAGATCGTTGCCAGCGACGCGGCCGAGGTCGCTAAATCTGCTCGCTATCATCCGATAGCCGTCGGTATCGGGATGAACGGAATCGTATAAATGGGAGGAATCATGCTCTCCCAGCAGCCGACGTCCGTCGAAATGGAACAGCGCGCGGTCGTGGGTGACGCGATCCGCGACGACCCGGTCGAGCGCGTGACGAATATCCATGAGGGTGAGGTTTCCGGTTCCCGCGGCTGTCCACCTGCCGTCCGGGCTCATGACGGTCGGCCCGGGGGTGAACTCGTGGATGCCGCAGAATACCGGGCTGATCACCACGATGGGCGTGTCAGGGTGACCATCGCGAATGGTGTCGAGGAAACCGTGGATCACCGGTGACAGGCTGCGAGCAGCGAAGGCATCCGCGCCGACGATGTTGATTCCGATTTTGAGAGTGATCAGGTCGGCGGGAGTATCGCGGATCGCTCTGGCCGCATAGGGGTCGAGCATGCAGCTGCCGGCGAGGCCCATGCTGATGAGGTCGAGGTCGAGCTCGCGGGAAGCGGCGGCGGGCCAGGAATCGCTGGGGTCGGGTGTGTCGACGCACTGGCTGATGGAGCTTCCGTAGTGGATCCACCTGAGCCGAGGTGCCGCACTGCTCGGCATCACGGGCGCATCGGCACGCAGGAGATTGATCGACACTTTCGCGTCGTGCGGAAACCAAATCTGAAAACTGCGGCGGTCGGGCGCTAACGCTTCTGAGATATCGAAGAGAACTGTGGCGGTTACCGTGTCAGTTTCACTGACCCGGCCGGCGTCAGCAGTTGCCGGAACCTCCTCGGTCCGCACTCGCTCTCCATCCACAAAGAGGCAGAACGATGACGGGGTGTTGCCGGTGATCAGAGGGTGGCGCGTAAGTGTGACGTTCAGTTCTATCCTGCTGGCGGCAGACTCGAACTCCAGTCGTATGCCCGCGGAGAAAGAGGCCACAGCCCTTGAGAATTCGTCGAACATTTGCTCAAACGCCCGGTCAGGCAGGCGAAGAGGCGTGAGGCCTGGGCCTCGAACCGTGTCGACCATCCCGAACAGGAGTGGCTCAATCGCCACGGGATCAAGTGAGAAGGTCATATTCCGTCTTTCGCTATCCACTCCGGCACTAACCATGTCACCAACGGCAATCGAGATTGCAATCCATGAACGTGCACAAAGCCTATGGGAAAGAGAATTACTCGATTGAGGTGAAGCGGCGAGAGTGCTGAGACTCCCGCGTAACGGCGGTGGTGATCCGTAGGCTGCAAACATGATTCACTCCTTCTCCCCCACCAGGGAGGCCGGGCTTGCGGCGCTTACCACGTTCATCCCCGAAGCCGGCCGGCGCTACGCCCAGTCACGCAACCACGATCTGGGGCCCGACGCGCGCTCGAATGTGTCGATGCTCTCGCCCTATTTGCGCCACCGACTCATTACCGAACGCGAAGTGGTGGACGCTGTGCTCGCACGGCACACCGTGGCGTCAGCGGAGAAGTTTGTGCAGGAGGTGTTCTGGCGCACGTATTGGAAGGGTTGGCTCGAGCTGCGACCGGCCGTGTGGCGGAGGTATCGGCACGATGTCGCCGCCTTGCTCGACCAGCGCGATACGGCCGAATGGAGGGATGACCTCGCGGCCGCCCTCGCGGGAAACACCGGAATCGACTGCTTCGATGCCTGGATCGCCGAGCTTGCGACCGAGGGCTACCTGCACAATCACGCCAGAATGTGGTTCGCCAGCATTTGGATCTTCACCCTCAGGTTGCCGTGGCAACTCGGTGCCGACCTCTTCTACCGCCAGCTTATTGATGGGGATGCGGCATCCAACACTCTCTCGTGGCGATGGGTTGCCGGGCTGCAGACCCCCGGCAAGACCTACCTGGCCACCGCGCACAATATCGCGACCTACACCGAGGGTCGATTCTCGCCGCACGGACTCGCGACGCACGCTGAGGCCCTCAGCGAGGAGCGCCTTCCCGATCCGGCTCCCCTCGTGGAGGTGCCCGCCCTTCCTCAGGGGCGCGCGGGACTGCTAGTGCACGACGACGACCTGCATCTCGAAAGCCTTCACTTTCCCGGGGTCGACATCGCCTGCGTTTCGGGCGCCAGTGCTGTCGCGGCTCGATCGGTGCTACCCCTCCCATCGCTGGTCGAAGACTTCACCCGAGCGGCGGTGAGCGACGGGATATCGAGAGCGGCTCAGAATCTCGCGAACTCTTCCCAACCCCTCGCCAGCGAAACGCTGTCTGGACTCAACGCTGACGCTGTGGAGCGGTGGGCCGGTGCTCATAATCTCACCACTATCGTCACCGCGCACGCGCCCGTGGGGCCGGTTCAGGAGGCCTTACTCGGCATGGCAGCGCAGCTCGCCTGCAGGGGAATCACGGTCGCTACCGCTCGTCGAGACTGGGACAGTCTCGCGTGGCCGCATGCGCGACGCGGTTTCTTCCCGTTCCGCGAGCGGATCCCGAAGCTTCTCGCACAGCAGCAGATTGGGTGAGGAAATGATCGATGCGTGATGCGGCGAGCCACGATATTCTGGAGACAACCCTTAGCCAGAATGAGCAGTCCGACGGCCTGTGGCACCGAGAAAGTAGTCCAGTGAGCAACCTCAATCCCGCCGACGGCAAGCGCGCCTATGATCTCGATCGGGCGCATGTCTTTCACTCCTGGTCGGCGCAGGGCGCGCTAAACCCCATGGTGATCGCGGGAGGCAAGGGCTCGGAAGTGTGGGACTTCGACGGCAATACTTTTCTCGATTTCTCCAGCCAACTGGTGAACACCAACCTTGGCCACCAGCACCCGGCGGTGGTCGCCGCGATCAAGGCGCAGGCCGACGTCCTGACGACGGTCGCGCCCGCACAGGCGAACCTGGCTCGCGGCGAGGCCGCACAGCGCATCGTCTCCAAAGCCGATGCGCATTTCGGCAAGGTCTTTTTCACTAACGGCGGCGCCGATGCCATCGAGAATGCGATCCGGATGGCACGGCTTACGACCGGCCGCGACAAGGTGCTCTCGACCTACCGCTCGTACCACGGCAATACGGGAGCCGCGATCGTCGCCACGGGCGACTGGCGACGGATGCCCAATGAGTACTCTCGCGGGCACGTGCACTTCTTCGGCCCCTTCGCCTACCGCTCCGAGTTCTGGGCAACCTCCGAGGAAGAGGAATGTGAGCGCGCGCTGCACCACCTCGAGCGGGTCATCGTTTCAGAGGGTGCATCCACGATTGCGGCGATCCTGCTGGAGACGGTTCCCGGCACCGCGGGTGTTTTGGTACCGCCGCCGGGCTATCTTCCCGGGGTACGTGCGCTCTGCGACCGATACGACATCCTGCTGATCCTGGATGAGGTGATGTGTGGATTCGGTCGCACGGGCGAGTGGTTTGCCTGGCAGCGGTTCGACGTGGTGCCCGACCTTGTGGCCTTTGCCAAAGGGGTCAATTCGGGCTACGTACCGGCCGGTGGTGTGCTCATTTCCGAGTCGATCGCGAATGAATTCGAGACGCAGGTCTTTCCCGGCGGGCTCACCTACTCAGGGCACCCGTTGGCGATGGCATCCATCGTCGGGGCGATTGATGCGATGGATGCCGAGGGCGTCATCGAGAATGCCCGCATGATCGGAACTGATCACCTCGCTCCCGGGCTCGCCGACCTGGCTCAGAAGCACGAGCTCATCGGCGAAGTGCGCGGGCTGGGGGTGTTCTGGGCTCTGGACCTGGTCGACGACCGCGACTCCCGACAGGCGGTCTCGGGCGGGGTCATCCTGCAGCTCAAAAAGGCGATGCTCGCTCGCGGGTTGTTGCCGTTCAGTGCGGACAACCGCATCCACGTGGTGCCGCCGTGTATCGTCACACCCGACCAGGTCGCGCAGGCGCTCGCTATCTACGATGAGGCGTTCACTGAGGTGGAGGCGGCGCTGTAGGGCTAGAATCTACCCTCGTGTCACACCTCATCCAGACCCCGTACACCGTCGCGGTGCACGACCTCATGCATCGCCCCGGCGAGATGCGCGAGAAGCCACTCGACATCATCGTGCCCGAGGGATTCGGCAATGCCGTCATCGGCGTGAAGACCGCCTCGACACTGCACATCGATTCTCGGTTTGAGTCGCTCCACGATGGCATTCTCGTCTCCGGGAAAGTGCGCGCCACAGCGGACGGGGAGTGCGTCAGGTGCCTCATTGAGGTCACGCTCCCGGTTCGGGTCGAATTCCAGGAGCTTTTCGCGTATTCTTTTGACGAAGCTTTTGACTATACGGTTCATGACGACTACGTCGATCTGGAACCCGTGGTCAGGGATGCGGTGGTGTTGTCACTACCGTTCCAACCGGTCTGTCAGGACGATTGCCTTGGCCTGTGCCCAGAATGTGGGGCGCGGCTTCTGGACAATCCGGGCCACGAGCATGAGGCTCCCATCGATCCACGCTGGGCGGCACTTGCCGGGCTCGAGAACCTGAACGACACCATTACCAAACACCCCGTCGATACTGACGCCGAAGGAAAGAGTTAGCCATGGCTGTACCGAAGCGCAAAATGTCGCGGGCAAGCACCCGCATGCGCCGCGCCCAGTGGAAGGCCACCGCCCCCACGCTCGTCAAGACCGTCGAGAACGGCAAGACCGTCTACAGCCTTCCGCACCGCGCGAAGGTTATCGAGGATTCGACCGGCACCCCCCTGTACATGGAATACAAGGGTCGCAAAGTCGCTGACGTCTGAGTTGATGGCTCGCCCTCCGGCGACGCATCGATCCGGGCACATTATGACGCCGAATATGGATGAATTCTCGACCATCCTCGGCGTCGTCATTGCGCCCGCACTCTATGAATTGGCGTTGACACACAGGTCGTTTGCCTACGAGAACGGTGGGCTGGCCCACAACGAACGCCTCGAATTTCTTGGCGACTCGATCCTCGGGCAGGCCGTCACAGTCATGCTGTACACCGAGAACCCCACTCTCGACGAGGGTGAGCTGGCCAAGAGGCGCGCAAGCCTCGTGTCGAGTGTCGCGCTCGCAGAGGTTGCTCGTTCAATCGGCCTCGGGGCGCACATCCGCCTTGGTCGCGGAGAAGAGCTCACCGGTGGTCGAGATAAGTCTTCGATTCTGGCCGATACCGTCGAGGCGATCATCGGTGCTACCTACATCGACCTCGGTGGAGAGGCCGCCACCGCCCTGGTGTTGCGCCTCATTCGCCCGCTGCTGGAGGATCCCAACCGGTTCGGCGCATCCATGGACCCGAAGACCAGCCTGCAGGAGCTTGCCGCGCGCCTGCGCCGGGGCCTTCCGGTCTACCAGGTCGTCGATAGCGGGCCGGACCACTCGAAGCGATTCCATGCGACGGTGTTTCTCGGATCCGACTCGATCGCCGAGGGGAGCGGCTCGAGCAAGAAGCACGCCGAGATGGCCGCGGCGTTGCAGGCGTGGACATTGCTGCAGAGCGCTTCACAGTAGCCTCGCGTGCCTGAGCTGCCCGAGGTTGAGGTCGTGCGCGCGGGCCTAGAGCCTGCCGTGACCGGCGCGAGCGTGGCATCCGTCGCCATATTCGACGAGCGCTCCCTGCGCCGCCACGACGGCCCGGCCGAAGACTTCGTCGACCGCCTGACCGGTCGCACCATGCTCGCACCGCAGCGTCGCGGCAAGTTCATGTGGATCCCCCTGTCGGAAATTCAGGAAATCCCGAGGCCCATCGTGCGCACCCCTTCGGAAATTCAGGAAATTAGCGCTGAGAGCTGGGAACCTGGCGCAGCGAACGCCGGAATCCAGCGGGCACCGCACGGTGGGCTCTCGGCACTTCCTGAATTTCCGAAGGAGGCGCTGGTCACCCACCTCGGGATGAGCGGCCAGGTGCTGCTGAGAGATGTGGCGACGGATGACGCGCGCACAAGAATCCGCATCGACCTGCAGCACCCCGAACACGGGCCACTGCGGCTGAACTTTGTCGACCAGCGCATCTTCGGCTCGATGGCAATCGATCAGCTCGTGAGCTCGCGGGACGCCGCCGATCTCGTGCCATCGAAGGTCGCCCATATCGCCCGGGATCCGCTGGACGAGCGGTTTGATGACGCCCTGTTCCTGGCGCAGCTCGCTCGTAAAAACACTACGATCAAGCGGGCGGTGCTCGACCAGACACTGATCAGCGGCGTTGGCAACATTTACGCAGACGAGTCACTGTGGGCCGCCAGGATTCACTACGACCAGCCGACCGCGACGCTCGGCAGGGCCCGCGCGACGCGGCTGCTGGCAGAGGTGCGGCTGGTACTGCGCAAGGCCCTCGCGGAGGGTGGCACCAGCTTCGACGCGCAATACCTCAATGTCAACGGGCAGTCTGGCTACTTCGCCCAGTCTCTCAACGCCTATGGGCAGCAGGGGAAGCCATGTCCTCGGTGTGGACGGCCCATTGTTCGCGAATCATTCATGAACCGTGGATCACACTTCTGCCCCCGGTGCCAGAAGGTGCGCTAAGCCTCAGGAGTCTCGTCGGCAGGCGAGGAGTTATCGCCGTTGCCGGTCTGCCGGAAGAATACCTGCCCGTGGAAGTCGATGTCGAGCGCGCCCATCGCGGCTAACAACTCGGCAGGCACCAGGAATCCGGCCTGCATCCGGTCGGAGTAGCCGTTCCACGCGATTTCGACGAAGTAGTGTTCACGCAGTTTGTCGAGAGCTTTGCGTTTCGGCTGAAGCGTATCGATGAGCACCTGCACGCTGGAGAAGTCTGATTCGTCACTCGACAGCGGCTCGGGCGAGTCGAGCACCCAGATCGAATGGGTGCGCTCGCGCATAGACGGCTTTCCGTCCGAACCCGGACGCACACGGCCGACCGGGTCACCGAGTTCGGCGGTGGCGGTGGGTTGCAGTCCGAGAATCTTCGTCACGGCCGCGGCTGTATGCGTGAGGCTCTTGATTGAGAGACTCGCTTTTCCGTCGATGACCACCCGCTAACACTAACGAACCTCAAGCGTGGCAGACACTTCAGTCGTGAAGGAACTCATAGTGCATCACTGTCGAGCACGCGCATTGCCGGACCGCCCACCTGCAGGCCCAATGGTTCCGCGCGGCCGTCCGGCTGTTCCCATGCCTCGTGGCGACCAAGGGCGGTCAGGTCGAGGTAGCGATATCCATTGTGAAACTCCTCGAGGCCACGACCGTAGGTGGAGTAGGTGTGGAACACTTCCTCGCCCACCCGAAGGAACGCGCTGATGCCCGGCACCTCCTCACCGCGCATCTTCTCGGTCCACGGTCCGCCCGTCCATGGTGTTCCGGCAACCGCGAGCTCTGCCTCAGTACGGAAATGGAGCAGCACCGGCGCGACCCGATCGTCGAGGGTGGCATGGAAGTCATAGTTGAAGCCGCCACCCACAGACGAGTACCAGGGGAATGTCCACCCCATCTTCGCCCGAAATTCGGCGATCTTTTCGTATGGCGCCCGCGAGACCGCCACGAGTGTCGTGTTGCGAACATGAAGTTGTCGCAGGTTGCCGATCTCGTCAGCGGCAGAGGAACAACTCGGGCACGCCTCGTCCCACTCCGGGCCCATCATGAAGTGATGCATGACCAATTGCTGCCGCCCATCGAAGAGATCCAGCAGGCTCACCGGGCCGTCCGGGCCGTCGAAGGTGTAGTACTTCTCAACGCGGACCATTGGCAGCCCGCGGCGGTCGGCATTCACCCGGTCGCGGGCCCGGGTCAGCTCCTTCTCCTTCTCCAGCAGTTCTTTGCGGGCCGCGAGCCACTGCTCCTGCGAGACCACCTCGGGTAGATTGCCCATCATCGTCACCTCGTGCACTCCCACGACGCCTCGACAAATTTGGTTGCCTCAGGCATGTCAGGCATGCCCTGCTTCTTCACCGTCATTGAGCTCTCCCTAGATTCTTGCGCCACGCGCTTTCGCTGGAGATCGCTACAAATCCAACGGCCTCATTGACGCCGAGCATGTGGCGGTTCTCCTCGGCGTTGAAGGTGATGACCGAGGGATGCCCTGGCGCAACCCGCTCGAGATGGGCGAGATTTGCGAGCTTCAGCAGCATCCCGAGCCGATGTCCGCGGTGCTCACGCAGCACCAGCGTGGCGTACTGGTCAACGGCCCTGTGTGTCTGCGCCGGCACGGAAAGAACGGTGAAGCCGACGAGGTGGCCGCTGGGAACGTGCTCGGCGACGACGGTCACGCGTCGCCGCGGGCTGAGACGATCGGTGCGCTCATCCGATTCGATGATGCGCTCCACTGTCCATACGTCCTCGGGTTCCTCGAGGCCGGCGGAGGGGGCATCCGTGCTCATGCGGGTGGCGAGGTGGGCGAGGTCTTCGTGCCAGCGCTCGGGCGTGCTGCGCTCCCAGTAGTGCAGGCGATAGTCCCCTCCGCTGATGCGTTCGGCCTCCTGCAGCAGGGTTTCGATGTCGGTAACCGGGAGGGTGAGCCTGCTCGCTCGTTCGACCTGCTCGAAGGTGTACCCGCGATTCAGCAGAAACCGCGCGTCAGGGTGCCCCGCGGAGATCGAACCGAATCCCGTGGGTGAGGGTAGTTGCTCGCCAGCCAACAGGGGAATCGGTGTGTAGACCAGAGCCTTCTGCTTACCGTCGGAAAGTGCCATCGCCTCCACCGAGTCTGCCAGGGCCGTTCCGATCCCTTGGCCTCGAAACTCGGGCAGCACCTGCGCGACCAGCCAGGCCGAGTCTGCCCCATCCCCAACCTGGGTCTCATAGATGCCGCGGCCCACGACCTGTCCGTTCAACCGAGCGATAAGCATCCGATGCGGTTCGTGGGGGTTGAGAAAATGTGGCAACTCCTCCGCGGGCTCGTAACTGATGTCTGTCGTGCCGAATCCGATTGCCTCAACGACGTTGCCCACCTCGATCGCGGCAATGAAGTCGGTGGCGTCGGCCGACTCGATGGTGGCGGGGATCGTCACTTCGTCGATGGTGAACGTGGTCATGGCGGTTGTTCTCCCTTCGACTAATAGTGAGCAGCCGTCCAGAGTACAACCGTGAGGCCCCGGGCCAAAAGACCCCCGCTCGAAGCATGAGAGGCGAGGCAGGTCGCGAACGTTACAGGCTCGAATGGCCTCAGTGAGATCGTCGACCGCTACCTCCCTGAAAGGGCGACAGGAGGTCGCGATGACATCACAATCATGACCGATCGTGTCGCGAGCCGCGTATCGCGGCTAGTGCCCCACCGTCGGGTACCGTGTATCGAGCACACGGGACAACGAAGGGCGGCGACTTGTACCTGAAGAGCCTGACCCTCAAGGGGTTCAAGTCTTTCGCGCAGCCGACCACCTTTGCCTTCGAGCAGGGGGTCACCTGCGTGGTCGGCCCCAACGGCTCCGGCAAGTCCAACGTCGTGGATGCCCTGGCCTGGGTCATGGGGGAGCAGGGCGCCAAGACCCTCCGCGGCGGCAAGATGGACGACGTCATCTTCGCCGGAACCGCGACGAAGGGTCCGCTCGGCCGCGCCGAGGTCATCCTGACCATCGACAACGCCGACGGAGCACTGCCGATCGACTACACCGAAGTGACGATCAGTCGCACGCTGTTCCGCAATGGAGGCAGCGAGTATGCGATCAACGGTGGGCAGTGCCGCCTCCTTGATGTGCAGGAGCTGCTGAGCGACAGCGGGCTCGGCCGCGAGATGCACGTCATCGTGGGCCAGGGTCAGCTCGACGCGGTGCTGAGAGCCAGCCCCGAAGAGCGGCGCGGTTTCATCGAGGAGGCGGCGGGCATCCTGAAGCATCGCCGCCGCAAAGAGAAGACCATCCGCAAGCTCGACGCGATGCAGGCAAACCTGATGCGACTGTCCGACCTCGCCGGCGAGATCAGGCGCCAACTGAAGCCGCTCGGGCAGCAGGCCGAGATCGCGAAAGAAGCGGCATCCATTGCGTCGATTGTTCGGGATGCCCGGGCCAGGCTTCTGGCCGACGAAGTGGTCGAGCTCAGGGCCGCCATCACCGGCTTCAGCCGCAGCGAGTCCGAGCGCAAGACCGAGCGCACCGTACTGCAGGAACAGCTGGATCAGGCGAAACTTCGCGAGGGACGCATCGAGCATGCACAGGTCGGCGACGCGGTCGATCTCGCACGGCGCACCGCCTTTGGCCTCGAGTCTGCCCAGGAGAGGCTGCGCAATCTTTACACCCTCGCCAACCAGCGACTCGCGCTGCTGGGGCAACAGGGCGACGGGCCGTCGATGAGCAGTTCCGTCAGCCAGGCCTCGGTGCAGGAGGCCCGTGACGAGGCACTGCGGCTGACGGCGGGGGTGGCTAAGGCTGAGGAGGCCGTGGGGGCAGCTGCTGCGGCATCCGCCACCGCGAGAGCGTCGCTGGATTCGCTCGACGACGAGATCTCGGCACAGAGCGCGCTGGTCTCCCGACACGAACTGGAACTCGCCGGGCTCGCGTCACGGGTCGACGTCGCGAGGTCGACGCTGGCCGCGGCCCGAGGCGAACTGCTGCGCCAGCAGAATGCGCTCGAACAGGCCCAACAACGACGGGATGACACCCGTGCCCAGTTCGTCGCGCTCGAAGCCACCGCCGCTACCGCTGATGACGGCGACGGCTCGCGTGAGGCCGCTTTCGAGGCCGCCGAAGCGCTGGTCGCGACGATCCAGGCTCAAATCGAGAGCCTGCGTGACGACCTGCATGCCGCCGAGCGCGAGCGGGATGCGCTCGCCGCGCGCAATTCGGCGCTGTCGCTCGCGGTAGACCAGAAGGATGGCTCGAGTGCTCTCGTGGGTGCCAAGCTCCCCGGAATCCGCGGCCTGGTTGCTGAGCATGTCACGATCGAGCCGGGATTCGAAGCGGCGATCGCGGCCGCCCTCGGGTCGCTCGCCGACGCGGTGTTGGCCGATGACGCTGAGAGCGCTTTTTCGGCTCTCGCCTATTCTGCTGCGAAAGATTTCGGACGGGTCGAGGTAGTCATAGCCGGCTCTGCCGCCGTGGCGCCAGCGTCGACACATTCCGGCGTGCGCGCCGCGGTCGATGTCGTCGCGGCCCCGAACGGTGTCATAGGTCTGCTCGCCGACGTCTATATCGCCGACGACCTCGACGCCGCCCGCTCCGCGTTCATCGCCATTGACGGCGCGACATTCGTCACCCGCGCCGGCGATGTGCTCACCCAGTACGTGTTGCGTGGTGGCTCCGGCGCGAAGCGATCCCGCCTCGAACTGGTAGCGGAGCGCGACGCCGCCGCCACCAGACTTGCCGTCGTCACCACCCACATCGAGCGCACCAGATTCGCTCTTGCGGAGCGCCGGGGAGCCCTCGATACGGCGAAGGTGGATGCCGCGACCGCCCTCACAGCACTGCGTGAGTACGACGCAGCCCTGGCTGCCCAGTCCGAGCAGCTCTCCCGGTTCCGGATCCAGCTCGAGGCCGCACAGGCCGAGTGGGAGCGCCTGTCCTACTCGCTTGAGCAGACCGCGGAGAAGGTCCGGGATGCCGAATCCGCCGTCGGCCGTGCGAGCTCAGCCCACGACGACTACGCATCCACGCCGCGCCCGATGCTCGACGTTTCGGCACGCGAGGGCATACTCGGCGAACTGGAGGTCGCTCGCGCCGAGGAGCTCGAGCTGCGCATCCAGCTCGAAACCATCCGCGAGCGGGTCAGGGCCGAACGAGCCCGGGCCGAGGCCCTCGCCGCGCAGCTCATCGCCGAGCGTGCTGCGGCAGAGGAGCAGGCGCGGCTGACCGTGATCCGCCAGCGGCAGGTGGCCGCGGCCACCGACGTCATCGCGGCTCTGCCTGCCGTTCTCGACGCAGCCGATCGCTCCGTGTCTGAGGCGCGAGTGCAGTTGGCAGCGCGCGAATCCGAACGCTCGGCCCAAAACGAGGAGCTCACACGACTGCGCCGCGAGGAGGGCTCGCTGCGGGAGAGGCTCGCTACCGTCAGCGAGAACGTGCACGGCCTCGAGATGCAGATCTACGAGAAGAAGCTGCACCTGTCGACCCTGCTCGAGCGCTCGGGCGACGAGCTGGGCCTCGTCGAGGACGTTCTCGTTGCCGAGTATGGCCCGCAGGAGCCGGTGCCTGAAGACCTCGCCCCTGCCGACGCCGAGCACCTCTCGGGCTCGGTCGGCGCTGGGGCCGCACAATCGCTGGCGCAATTGCCTCAGCTCCACCGTGCATTCGTGCGAAGCGAACAGCAGGCCCGCCTGGCCGCCGCCGAGCGCAAGCTCGCCCGGCTCGGCCGCGTGAACCCGCTCGCCCTTGAGGAGTTCGAGGCGCTTGAGCAGCGCCATAAGTTCCTCACCGAGCAACTCACCGACCTCACGAGCACCCGCAAAGACCTGCTGACGATCATCGACGAGATCGACGAGAAGATGCAGGATATCTTCGGCAGCGCGTTCGAAGACACTCGCGATGCGTTCGACGAGGTCTTCCCAATCCTGTTCCCTGGCGGCACCGGCAGCATCCACCTGACCGACCCGGAGAACCTGCTCACCACCGGCATCGAGGTCAGCGTGAAGCCCGCGGGCAAGAAGATCGAGCGACTGTCGCTGCTCAGTGGCGGCGAGCGCTCACTCGCCGCGGTGGCGCTGCTGATCGCGATCTTCAAGGCGCGCCCGAGCCCGTTCTACATCATGGACGAGGTCGAGGCGGCGCTCGACGATGCCAATCTCGGCCGACTGTTGACCATCTTCGAGGATCTGCGCGAAGCATCCCAGCTCATCATCATTACCCACCAGAAGCGCACTATGGAGATCGCTGACGCACTCTATGGCGTGAGTATGCGCGCCGATGGTATCAGCGCGGTGGTGGGCCAGCGGGTTGCCCGGGAGCGAGCGACGGTCTGACCCGAACGCGCCGGACCCCGGACCCCGGGCCTGGGTCTGGGCACGGGGTGCTGCCGTTGATAACTCCTGCAGTTCGGGATGCGGCAGCCGCCGCCACCCCGGAATGACCCCGGAATAGCGCGGATGCTGCCGACTCCAGCAGCAAACCTGCAGGAGTTATCAACACGCCGTCCGTCGCACGCCAGAGTGGGCAGTCGAGACTTCTAGGCCCGCACGAGCCGTCCGAGCTCGGCACCGCCGCTGTCGAGCAGCACGAGCACGTCCCCGTCGAAGCCCGCAAGCAGCGCCGTCGAGACCCAGCTCGGCACAAATGCACCATCGCAGGCCATCAGGGTGGATGCCCCGGACGTCGCCAAGAAACTGCCAGCCAGGTCAGTGGTCCAGCGACCAGAACCGCCGTTGCACCCATCGGATCCCGTCCACGTGCCGTCGGCGGCGAATTCGACGCCGGCCCCCGTCGAGGTATCGACACCTTCGGCGGCCCACTGCCCCTCAAGGGCGCCAACAGCAAGCGAGGCAGGCAGCGCGACGGCCTCGTCGAAGAACTGACGTGTCTCGTCGGTGACCTCGGGAGGCTCAGCATAAAACTCCGCAGCGGTGTCGATGGGCTCGGGGGCGCCGTCGATCGTGAGTGATGCGATGGGTGAGCCCGTGGCATCCACCAATTGCCATCCGCCGTTCGTTGCCTGATAGCCGGTGATCTCATCGATCCAGTGGACGGAGGGGATCCCGTCGGAGGCGCACGACCCGCTTGCGCTGAAGACAGAGGCGATCATGAGGCCTTCGGTTGCGCGCCACGAGCCGGAGATCATCCCGCACTCGCGCCAGAGCTGAAACTCAGACATATCGATTCGAAGCCAGGTGTCGGCCGCCTCGCCTTCGGCGCCCGTGACACGCCAGAGGTTGACGAGCCCGATCGCGGACGACGTCCCGGGTCCCACTTCGGTGGCCGGAGGAGCACTTGAGCATCCCGCGAGCAGCACCGCAGTGATGATGGGGGTAACCAGTCTTCTGAGCATGCCTCAAGCATGACGGTTTGCCACCGGATGCACCACCCGACGTTTCGCGCGGCTGGCATGTCCGACCCCGCTATAGCCTTGAGTCATGGCATCACCGTGGTCTCTCTCCAGCGCGCTGAAGGGCATGTTTGCGCGCCCCACCATCGACGACAGCACCTGGGATGATCTCGAGGATGCCCTCATCTCCGCCGACTTCGGCCCCGACATTACCGAATCGATTGTCGATGAGCTGCGCGCGAGCGTCGCGAAGTTTCGCACCACAGACCCGACGGATCTGCGCCGGATGCTGCGTGAGACCCTCGAGGAGCGCCTCGCGAAACTGGACCCGACTTTGCATCTCAGCAACCGGCCGGCGGTGGTGCTGGTCGTCGGCGTGAATGGCGTCGGCAAGACCACCACGATCGGCAAATTCGCGAAGTTTCTCACTAACTACGGTCGAACCGTTGTCGTCGGTGCCGCTGACACCTTCAGGGCTGCGGCCGTCGAGCAGTTGGCGACGTGGGCCGAGCGCGGGGGAGCCGAGATCGTGCGCCCGCAGCAACAGGGCCAGGATCCGGCATCCGTCGCATTCCAGACCGTGGAGCGCGCGCAGCGTGAGGGCATCGAGATCGTGCTGATCGACACCGCTGGTCGGCTGCAGACCAAAAGTGGACTGATGGATGAGCTCGGCAAGATCCGCCGGGTCGTTGAGAAGCAGACCGAGATTGCCGAAGTCCTGCTCGTGCTCGATGCAACGACCGGCCAGAACGGACTCTCGCAGGCCCAGGCCTTCATCGAGCACGCGGGTGTGACCGGGCTGGTGCTGACCAAGCTTGACGGCTCGGCCAAGGGTGGGTTCGTGCTGGCGGTGCAGGAGCGCACGGGCATCCCGATTAAACTTATCGGTCAGGGTGAGGGCATCGGCGACCTGACGGGATTCACGCCTCATGTGTTCGTGCAGGGGCTGGTCGGCTAGCAGCGCCTGCCGCGGTCGGCCTGAGACCGGGCGCAGTTCATCGTGAGGCGCCGAGATGCCGCGACAGTTCATCAGAGACTCGCGCGATCAGCACTCCCATTTCGTTCAGGTGTGATCCGACTCTCGACTTGGGAGCGCTGACGTTGATCGCTGCGGCGATGCTGCCCCTGAAGTCGTAGACGGGTGCTGACGCACCTACCACTCCGAGTTCGAACTCTTCATCGACTGTCGCGAACCCCCGAGTGCGAATGCGCTGGATCTCGCCCAGCAGTCCCGAAAATTCGGTGAAGAGCGGTGTGCCCTCCTGGGGGAGCGTGGCCCCGGCTTCCTGCATGACGGGTGAGAGTGGCCCGGTCACGGGGCGATCGCGCCCATGCAGGTCGTACCAGCGGCGGAGGTCCTCCTCGCTCCGGTCACTGATGAGCACTCGACCGGAGGAGGTTCGCCATGCCGCCGCACTGACGCCTTCCCAGCCCACGCCACGAAAGGCGTACTCGCTCAGTTCGCTGGTGAGTGTCAGCACGTTGTCTCCGCGCAGGACGCAGAGGTGCGCCGTCTCGTGGGTGGCGATGACGATGCGACGGAGGAAGGGGGCCGCCTCGCGCACGAGCCTGGATTCCAGGGTGCGGGCAGCGAGGGCGTAGAGCTGGTATCCCAGCCGATAGCTCTGGGTGGATGGATCACGAGCAACCAGTCCGGCCTCGGCCAGGGTCGCGAGGGTTCGCGAAACCTGGCCCTTATCGCGCCCGGTCAGGTCGGCTATTCGAACGACGCCGAGCCCGTTATTGGATTCGGCTTCAGGCGAGCCGAGCACCTCGAGCAGGTCGAGATCGCGGCGTAGTCCTGCCGAATTACGACGCTGTGTAGTTGCGGTCATAGGGAAACAATAATGCTCAGGTTGACGTATGAGCAACACTAGTTGCGCAAATGCACACACACGCCTACTCTCGCAGAAGTCGCTTCCGCCGAAGCTTTTGGTCCACTCGGGCACGGTGAACGCAGGCTCAAGGACGAGCGCAAGGAGGAACACCCACATGACCGGATTCGACCTCGCGGGCCTGCTGACCTTTTGGGCGCGACGCTACGACGACATCCTTGGCCTGATTGCCGAGCACGTTGTGGTGGTGCTCCTGGCGCTGATCTTTGCGACCATCATCGGCGTCGGCGTCGGACTTGTGGTGTGGAATAGCGAGATTGGCCGCTCCCTGGCCGTGACCTCGGCGGCCGTCATCCTGACCATTCCCTCTCTCGCCCTGCTGGCGGTCATGATTCCCCTCTTCGGTTTGGGGTGGACGCCCACCCTCATCGGCCTGACTCTCTACTCACTGCTGCCGATCATTCGCAACACAGTTGTGGGCCTTCGCGAGGTGTCACCGGCGATCATGGAATCCGCGAGGGGCATGGGCATGGGTAGAGGTCGAGTGCTGGTCACCGTCCAACTCCCCATGGCCTGGCCCGTGATCATTACCGGCGTGCGGGTCGCCGCCCAACTCACGATCGGTATTGCGGCGATCGGTGCCTACGTCGGTGGCCCGGGGCTCGGTCAGATGATCTTCAAGGGGCTGTCGTCTCTTGGCTCGAAAAATGCCCTCAATTTCGCCCTGACAGGAACACTCGGCGTCATCCTCATCGCGCTCCTTGTCGACGCGCTGTTCAACTACATCACCAAATACACGACCTCGAAGGGGCTGCGTGCCTGACATGACCGAGCCAACCGATTCCCGTGCCTTTCCCGATACCCGACCGAATAAGTTGATCGGGCAGACCTCCACCGACGCCACGATCAGCACCACCACGACGATCACCACGGTGCGGAACACCAGCGGAGCACATATCCAGCTCGCCGATGTGAGCAAGATCTACCCGCAGCAGGCTGTGCCTGCCGTCGAGAATTTTTCGATGGATGTGCAACCGGGTGAGCTGGTCATGTTCGTCGGCCCCTCGGGATGTGGCAAGACCACGACCATGAAGATGATCAACCGCATCATTGAGCCGTCGTCCGGCTCGATCCAGATCGACGGCCGGGACGTGCTGTCCCTGGATCCCAATGAGCTTCGACGACACATCGGCTATGTCATCCAGCAGATAGGCCTGTTTCCCCACATGACCATTGCCGAGAACATTTCGGTAGTGCCGAAGCTTCTCGGCTGGTCGAAGGCAAAAATCTCAGCGAGAGTGGATGAGCTGCTGTCGGTGGTCCAGCTCGATCCCTCTACCTTCGCGGGCCGGTATCCCAAACAGCTCTCCGGCGGCCAACAGCAGCGTGTCGGGGTCGCCAGGGCGCTCGCCGCGGATCCACCGGTGATGCTGATGGATGAACCGTTCGGAGCAACCGACCCCATCACGCGCGAAAAATTGCAGCAGGAGTTTCTGCGACTCCAGGACACCATCGGCAAGACGATCATTTTTGTTACCCACGATTTCGACGAAGCCGTGCGTCTCGGGGATCGCATCGCAGTGCTCAGCGACCGCTCGCACATCGAGCAGTTCGACACCCCGGCCGCGATCCTGAGCCGCCCGGCCAACGACTATGTCGCCTCGTTCATCGGGCATGGCGCCGCGATCAAGCGGCTCGGATTGCTGCCGATCACCGGCGTTACTCTCGGTGCTGCGGCTGCGGCATCCGGCCCCGTCACCGTGCCTCTGTCCGACACTCTCCGCGATGCCCTCGACGCCCTCGTGGTCTCAGGTCAGGGGGTCGTCGGGGTCGCCGATGCGGACGGTCGGATTGTGGGCTCGCTCACCGTCGATAGCATCTCGACCGCACTGGGCGCTGAGGTCGTGGCGCCGGCCGCGGGTTCCGGTGCGACCAAGACGGAGCGATGACATGGTGTTCACTAGCGCCGCAGCCGACACGATCAGCCTCGAACGTCCGTCACAGCGCACCAGGTCCCGATTCTGGTCACCGAGACGCGCCGCCACCCCGATCGTCATCGTTCTTGTCCTCGGCGCCCTGTACCTGTGGATCTCGAGCATCGAGCTGGATTCCATCATGCAGCGGACGCTCAACTGGGATTACATCCTGCTTCGCACCCGTGAGCACCTCATCCTTACCTTCTCCGCATCATTCCTCGTCGCCATCCTCGCCATCCCCGCGGGAATCATCGCCAGCCGCACGCGGTCTCGACTGCTTCGCGGCACCATCCTCACGGTGGCCAACATCGGCCAGGCGACCCCGGCCATCGGGTTCATCATTCTTCTTGCGATCATCTGGCAGATCGGGTTCACCACGGCTCTGATCGCACTCGTGGTCTACTCCTTTCTCCCCGTGCTTCGAAACACCATGGTCGGCCTCTCGCAAATCGACCCGAATGTCACGGAATCGGCCAGGGGAATGGGGATGACGCCGACCCAGGTGCTGCTGCGGATCGAATTGCCGCTGGCGGTTCCGGTCATCCTCGCGGGTCTTCGCACCTCCCTGGTTTTTGCCGTCGGGGTCGCAACCGTTGCGACGTTCATCAACGCTGGCGGGTTAGGAGACATGATCGTCAACGGCCTCAAGCTCCAGCGCTTCCCGGTGCTCATCGCCGGGGCCGTGATCGTGTCGTGCATAGCGCTACTCATCGACTGGATAGCGGGGGTAGTGGAGGACATCCTTCGACCCCGCGGCATCTAACAGTTCCACCGCACCAACAATCAGCAATCAGAAATAAAGGAGAAACACAGCATGAAGAACAGAACCAGAGCTTCGTTTGTGGGCATTGTCGCCCTCAGCGCACTCACGCTGACCGCCTGCGCAGCAGGGGGAGGCACCCCTACTGGCGATTCAGGCAAGGAGGGGCTGGTGAGCGGGCTCACAGGCGAGGTCGGGGCGAAAGACTTCTCGGAGCAGTTCATCCTCGCCCACATCACCAGCCAGCTCCTCAATGCCAATGGCGCCGACACCACCGCGAACACGAGCGTCGTCGGTTCGGCCAACGTCCGAGCGGCTCTAGAAGGTGACGATTTCCTGGGCTATTGGGAATACACCGGAACGTCGTGGGTCACCTACAACGGCAACACTGCGCCGGTAGTGGGCGAGAAAGCCCAGTTCGACGCGACCAAGAAGGCCGACGCCGCTAAGGGAATCGCATGGCTCGATGCCGCACCGTTCAACAACACCTACGCATTAGCCATTCTCAGCGATAAGGCAAAAAAGCTTAAGGTTGCAACCCTGAGTGACATCGCGGCTCTGCCCGTCGAAGAGCAGACCTTCTGCATCGAGAGCGAGTTCTCTACGCGGGATGACGGATGGCCAGGGCTCAAGAAGGCGTACGGCATCGACGTTCCGGATTCGAACGTGTCGCTGCTCGACACTGGCGTGATTTACGACACCACTGCCAAGGGCGACGTGTGCAACTTCGGTGAGGTCTTTGCTACCGACGGTCGTATCAGCGCCCTGAAACTCTCGGTCATGGAAGACGATAAGGCATTCTTCCCGGTGTACCAGGGTGCATTCACCGTCAAGCAGTCCACGCTCGATAAATACCCCGGCATCGCCGAGGTACTGGCGCTCGTATCGTCCAAACTGACTACCAAAGAGATGCAGCGGCTCAACGCCCTCGCCGACGTTGATGGCCAGGACCCTGAGGATATCGCGACGGACTGGCTCACCGAGCAGGGTCTTATCTGATGACCCAGGCCCTTCAGATTGGCGAGAGCTTCATTGGCACGGGCGCGAATGCCGCACATGTCAACACGGTCTTTGGCCACCGCGAGGGGCCGGCTGGGGTGGCCTGGGCAACAGCCCTGGCCACCCCTAGCCAGGGACATGTTCCCTTCGTAACGGTGCTGCGACCATCGCTACCGGTCAAACCTCTCACCCTGTTTGTGACTAAAGCCGCGCCCGCCAGTGACGCGCACGGGCTCCTGATTTGGGGGCCGGCGCAGGCAGGACTTGCCGCCGGAGTCGCGGACGCGGTCGCCGAGGGTGTCATCAGCGTCGAACAGTCCGACACTCACGTCGTGATCGCGGCGGTGTGGGTCAACCCAGAAGCAGACGACGCTGAACTGGTCTATCGCAATAATCGCGCCTCTGCCGCCCAGGCGTTGCGCAGCGGCGCCGCCAGCCTTCCGCATATTGATGACGTGCTTGCGGCACGCGATTCCCCGTCCAACCCCTTCTTCACTCCCAAGGTCTGACTCATGAAAATCACCGCCATTCGTTTGACCAGGATGAGTCTTCCGCTCGATCCACCCTTCACGGCCGCGTGGGATCCGATTCCACGAACCTCTTTTCCCGCGACCCTCGTCGAAGTCGAGACGGATGAGGGTGTCCGCGGCGTCGGCTCGGGTGACTCGATGGACGGCTTCGAAGCCTATGAGCACTTGTTCATCGGCACCGACCCCCTGGCCATCCTCAACCAGGTTCGCCGGATCGAGACCATCAACTTCCACGGCGGGCGGTACTGGCCTCTCGAGGCGGCGCTCTGGGACATTATTGGCAAGGTCGCCGGTCTTCCGGTGAGCGTGTTGTTTGGCGGAGCGCGCGACCGCCTCGCCGCCTACGCTTCGTCGGGCGAGCTGATGGCCCCGGAGCGGCGCGCCGAATCTGCCCTCGCCGCCCGCGAACTCGGTTTCCGTGCCATGAAGATCCGCATCGCCCGAGATCGACTTGCCGAGGGAATCGCCTCGGTGCGTGCGGCGCGGGATGCCGTCGGTGACGACTTCGATCTCATGGTCGATCTCAATCAGATGTGGCGGATGTCTGGTGACATTAACCCTGCGCTCCCCCTGGCAACGGTGCACCGCGTCGCCGCGGAACTGCGCGATCTGGGAGTGCTTTGGCTCGAAGAGCCGCTACCCCAGACCGATGTCATCGGCGCCCAGCGCGTGCGCCAACAGACGGGCATCCAGGTCGCCGGAGGAGAAATGGTGCGATCCATGCCGGAGATGATGGCGCTTGTTGAGGCAGACGCATTTGATATTTACCAGCCGGATGTCGCCCTCGCGGTGGGCATGTATCGAGCGCGGCAGGTGGCAGAGTCGGCAAACCTCCGACACCGGCAGTTCACCCCGCACACCTGGAGTAACGGGCTGGGGCTGCTCGCGAACCTGCATGTCGCCGCAGGCGTTGATGCGGGGCCGTATCTCGAGTTCCCCTTCGACCCGCCCGGTTGGCTGCCGGAGCGGCGAGACTTCTTCATGACGCCACTGATGATCGATCATCGTGGTGACCTGCATGTGCCCACCGCGCCGGGCCTCGGAGCCGAGATCGACTACGACTCCGTCGCTCGCTACACCGTCTGATGATCCGCCGCACGCTGAAAGGCATCAAGAACCATGACCACTGACTGGATTGCGGAAGCCGCAGCCCTCCGGCCACAGACCGGGCTTTTTATCGGTGGAGAGTTTCGAGAAGCCCTCGACGGAGGCACATTCGAATCGGTCTCGCCGCGGTCGGGTGACAGCCTCGCGCAGATCAGTTCGGCAACCGAATCCGATGTCGACGCCGCGGTTCGCGGGGCGAGTTCGGCGTTCGAGTCCGGGGTGTGGTCGCGCGCCGACCGACGAGAGCGGCAGCGCGTCCTGCTGGCACTCTCCGAGCTCATGCTCGAGAATCTCGATGAACTTGCCCTGCTCGAATCTATCGACTCAGGTCATCCGATCGGAGACGCGCTTCGAGTCGACGTTCCCAACGCCGCGCGAACCATCCGCTGGTATGCGGAAGCGATCGACAAGGTGTACGACGAGGTGGCACCGACACCCGAGAATGCGTTGGCGATCGTGCGGCGGGAACCCCTCGGCGTCGTCGGCGCCGTTGTGCCATGGAATTATCCCCTCATCATCTCGGCCTGGAAAATCGGCCCAGCCCTCGCCGCAGGAAACTCTGTCGTGTTGAAGCCGGCCGAACTCACCAGTCTCTCGGCTCTCAAATTTGCAGAACTCGCCCGGGAAGCGGGAATTCCGCCCGGGGTGTTCTCCGTAGTTCCGGGCGTTGGTGCGGTGGCAGGCCAGGCGCTCGGTCGGCATCCTCTCGTCGATAAGATCACGTTCACAGGCTCCCCGCAGGTCGGAAAGAGCTTCCTGCGGTACGCCGCCGACTCCAATGCCAAGCAGGTGTCTCTCGAGCTGGGCGGTAAATCTGCCCAGGTGGTTCTCGCTGACGTCGAGGATATCGATGCGTGCGCGTCGGCCGTGGCCTGGGGCATTTTCTACAATGCGGGCCAGACCTGCCACGGCGGCAGTCGACTCGTCGTCGACGAGTCGATTCACGACGAACTCCTCGCGGCGGTGCTTGCGGTGGGAGCGTCGCTTCGGCTGGGCGATCCACTGCTCGAGTCGACCCAGATCGGGACCATCGCCAGTCAGGTGCAGCTCGACCGCGTGCTCGGGTACGTCGACACGGCCCGAGAGGAGGGGGCGATCGTGCACGGCGGCAATCGCATCCATCCCGATGGTCTCGAGGGCGGTTTTTACGTCGAGCCCACCGTATTCGACGGCGTCGACAATGCCTCCCGTATCGGCCAGGAAGAGATTTTCGGTCCGGCGCTTGCCGTCACGACGGTCCGTGGCACCGATGAGGCCGTGGCGGTCGCGAACGCGAGCGACTACGGGCTCGCGGCAAGCGTCTGGACGAGCAACGTGACGACGGCGCATCGTGTGGCGCGTGATCTTCGGGCGGGAACCGTGTGGGTCAATACCTACGACGTGTCAGACGTTATTACTCCCTTCGGCGGCGTCAAGCAGTCAGGTTCAGGGCGGGACCGCTCCTTACATGCACTCGATTCGTACAGCTACCTGAAGACCACCTGGATCGACCTGGGCTCCTGAGCCCAACACCACCACCACTCCACAAGATTGAGAGCAATGACTGCATCAGCGTCGACGCGAGTCGGCTTTATCGGGCTCGGCAACATGGGTTCGGGCATGACCCGCAACCTGCAGAAGGCGGGTTTCCCCCTCATCGTTCACGACATTCGCCGCGAATCAGCAGCCGAGCTGCTGGCCAACGGTGCCGCGTGGGCCGATACCCCAGCGCAGGTCGCGGCCGAGAGCGACGTCGTGATCACCATGCTCCCCACCCCGCGCCACGTCGACATGGTCGTCAACGGTGATAATGGCATCCTTTCGGGCATCGCCGATGGCGGAACCTGGATCGATATGTCGACATCGGTGCCGGATGTCGCGGCCGCCGTGCGTGCGCGCCATGCCCATCGTGGCCTCCGAATCCTCGACGCTCCGGTCTCCGGAATGTCGGTCGGCGCGGCGAACGGGACCCTGCAGATCTTCGTGGGCGGAGACGCTGATGATCTTGCACGGGTGCGTCCGGTTCTCGAGGCAATGGGAGACCCGGAACGGATTCTGCACGTCGGAGCGGCCGGCACCGGGTACGCGGTCAAGCTCATGATCAACCAACTGTGGTTCTCGCACCTCGTCGCCACCGCGGAGGTGCTTGCCGTGGGAGTCAAGGCCGGGGTCGACCTAGAAGTATTGCGCCAGTCGCTCATGGCAAGCCCGGCAAACAGCAACTTCCTGGAGAACGATGTGCTGTCGATTCTCGACCACGGCGACTACGACGAAGGATTCGCCATCGCTCTCGCGTGCAAAGATCTCGGACTGTCGATCGACCTGGCTCGATCGGTGGGGGTTCCGACGGAGTTATCGGCCCTGGTCGAACAGATTTATCGCAGGGCCAAGGCGCAGTATGGCGACACGGCCGGCGAGATGACCCCCGTGAAGCTGTACGAAGATCTTGCCGGGATCCCGCTGCGACGGGCCACCAACTCATGAGCATCCTCCCCCCACAGCAGACTCCGCTGTGTGAAATGCAGCTCTCTCTTGATCCCAAGCCGTTCGCGTACTTCGGCTGCGGGCGAGTGAGCGAGGTCGGCGCGGTGACGGCCGCGACCGGGGCCCGCACGGCGCTGATTGTCACGGATGCGTTCCTGGCGGCGTCTCCCGTCGTCGCGGCGGTGCGCGCCTCACTCGAGGCGGCCGCCATCGTGGTCACGGTATTCGACCAGGTCACTCCTAATCCGACCACCACCTCACTCGACCTGGGGAGCGACCTGGCCCGCGACCTCGACGTGCGCGCCATCGTTGCGGTCGGTGGTGGATCCTCAATGGATGCCGCGAAGGGGATAGCAATCGGCGCGGTCAACCCGCAGCGCGGCATCGAGCTGGACTACCGATCGGAGTTCACCGCCGACGCCCTTCCGATCATTGCGGTTCCGACCACGGCCGGTACCGGCGCCGAAGTGAACGCCTTCGGAGTCATCACCGACGTGCTGACCCACCGCAAGTTCTACGTCGGCTCATCCAGCGCTCTTGCTCGGGCGGCCATCCTTGATCCTGAACTCACGATCGGGCTTCCGCCCAAGGCGACAGCGGCGACCGGAATGGATGCCCTGACTCACGCCCTTGAGTCGTACCTGAGCCTGCGCCCGAACCCCTACAGCGACGGTATCGCGCTCCAGGTGATAGCGGCGGTTGCCGACTACCTGCCACGAGCGGTCGATGACGGAAACGACCTCGAGGCGCGCGCCCAGTTGCTTCTTGCGTCACACATTGCGGGGGTGGGGTTCTCGCATACCGGGCTCGGCCTCGTCCACGGCATTGCGCATCCACTCGGTGGTCGGTTCGACATCCCGCACGGGCTCGCGTTGTGCATGGTGATGGACGGCGTGCTGCGCTTCAATCGCACCGCGCGTCTCGAGCGCCTCGCTCGAGTGGCCTTCGCACTCGGTGTCGGATCGACGGCCGAGACGGCGGAGACAAACGCTGACGCCGCCATTGCCGGGATCGCGGCGCTGTGCGCCCGGGTGGGAATGGTGGGCACGCTGTCCCACTTTGGCGTGACCGATGGCGACCTTTCCTCCCTCGCCGATGACACGCTCGCAGACGCGGTCACCGCCAACAACCCGGTGGCGCCGACCGCTGCCGACATCTACCGAATCCTGAAGGAAGCCCTGTGAGCATCGCATCGACCTGGCCGACCCCCGATGACGAGCGACGCCTTCTCGCCTCGCTCGAGACGGGACTCTTCATTGGTGGGCACTGGCGGGCCTCGAGTGACTCATCCACGCTGGCCGTAGAAGATCCGTCGACCGGGAAAGTGTTGCTCCGCATTTCCAGCGCGACACCCGCTGACGGAATGGCGGCGCTCGACGCCGCCGTCACCGCGCAGCCGGGTTGGGCGGCGACCGCTCCTCGTGAGCGATCCGAGATCCTGCGTCGAGCGTTCGAGGCCGTCACCGCGCGCGCCGACGACTTCGCGCTGCTGATGACGTTGGAGATGGGTAAGCCCCTCGCCGAATCGAGGGGTGAGGTCGCGTACGGGGCCGAGTTCCTTCGGTGGTTCTCCGAGGAGGCGGCGCGCATCAGCGGTCGCTTCGCGATCGCCCCCGACGGCAAGACTCGCTTGCTCGTCATGAAGCGACCGGTCGGCCCGAGCCTGTTCATCACGCCGTGGAATTTCCCGCTGGCCATGGCAACGCGCAAGATCGCCCCGGCGATCGCCGCGGGATGCACCATGGTGTTGAAGCCGGCGGCTCTCACGCCGCTGACCTCCCTCCTGTTTGCCCAGGTGCTCACTGAAGCGGGGCTGCCAGCCGGTGTGCTCAACGTGATCCAGACCGAGAAGGCTGGCGCTGTAACCGGCCCCATCATCCGCGATTCCCGACTGCGTAAGCTGTCATTCACCGGGTCAACTCCGGTCGGCAAGCGACTCATTGCCGATGCCGCCGAGCAGGTGCTGCGGGTGTCGATGGAGCTCGGCGGCAACGCGCCGCTGCTTGTGTTCGACGACGCGGATCTCGATAGGGCCGTCGATGGAGCGATGCTCGCGAAGCTTCGCAACGGTGGCGAGGCGTGCACTGCGGCCAATCGCATCCTGGTTCACGACTCGATCGCTGCCGAATTCTCAACCCGACTGGTCGAGCGGATGCGCGCACACACTCTGGCGCGTGGAACTGACCCAGCCTCGAAGATCGGGCCGCTCGTTGATCAGGCCACCCGCGATAAGGTGCACGAATTGGTGACCTCAGCGATTGCGGACGGGGCAACTCTCGCCCTCGGCGGGGCAGCGGTCGATGCTCCTGGCTATTTCTACGAACCCACGGTGCTCACCGATGTGCCCGCGTCAGCGCGCATCCTTCGGGAGGAAATCTTCGGACCGGTCGCCCCGATCGTTACCTTTTCCACCGAAGAGGAAGCGATCCGACTCGCCAACGACACCGAATATGGGCTGGTGGCGTACGCCTTCACGAAGGATCTTAATCGAGGCTTGCGGCTTGCGGAAGAACTCGATGTCGGAATGTTCGGCCTCAACACGGGAATCGTGTCGAACCCTGCAGCGCCCTTCGGTGGAGTCAAACAGTCCGGGATGGGCCGCGAGGGTGGCTTCGAGGGAATTGAGGAATACCTGGAAACCCGCTACGTGGGGATCGCCGACCCCTACGCCTGAGCACACCCCGGCGCCCAGCGCGACGTTAAAGGGAGCGGTGCCCTGCGCTGATCTCGAGGTAGTGAGCAGCGTTATTCCGGATGCCCGAGCGCTCCTCCTCGGTCAGCTCACGCCGCACCTTCGCCGGGACCCCCGCGACCAGGGATCCGGGTGGCACGATGGTCCCCTCGAGCACGACCGCGCCTGCGGCCACCAGTGAGCCGGAGCCGATCACGACGCCGTTCAACACGATCGCCCCCATCCCCACCAGGCTGTCGTCGTGCACCGTGCAGCCGTGCAGGATGGCGCCATGGCCGACGCTCACCCTGGCGCCCACCGACGTGGGTGTGCCTGCGTCGCAGTGCATGGTCACGTTGTCCTGCAGGTTGGTGTCATCCCCAATGGTGATCGCGTCGACGTCGGCGCGCAGCACCGCGCCGTAAAACACGCTCACGCGCTCTCCGAGCGTGACTCCGCCGATCAGGGTCGCATTGGGCGCGACCCACGCGGAGTCGGCAACGGTGGGGGACAGTGCAGCGAACGCGACGATGAGAGCCATGAATTCAGGCTAGCGGGAGTGTTGGCATACCCGTCGAGACTCCAACTGTGACGAATCGCCCGTAAGTGCACGTCGCAACTGGAGTCTCGGAACGGTTGCGGTCAGCACCAGCGTTCGTGAGGCGCCGAGTGGCGGCCGAGTGTCACCGCTTCGCACGAGCAGTTAAACTGACAGCACCATGGCACTTTTTGGAAACCTCACCGATCGCCTCGCCGATACGTTCAAGAACCTGCGCGGCAAGGGCAAACTCAGCCCGGCAGATATCGATGGAACCGTCCGCGAGATCCGTCGGGCCCTGCTCGAAGCCGACGTCGCGCTCGAGGTCGTCAAAGAGTTCACCGGCCGGGTGCGGGATCGCGCCCTGGGCGACGAGGTCTCGAAGTCGCTGAACCCTGCCCAGCAGGTGGTGCAGATCGTTAACGACGAGTTGGTGACGATCCTCGGGGGCGAGGCCCGTCGCATCCAGTTCGCCAAGTCCGGGCCGACTGTCATCATGCTCGCAGGCCTCCAGGGTGCCGGTAAAACCACCCTGGCCGGCAAGCTCGCGAAGTGGCTCAAGTCCGAGGGCCACACCCCGATGCTGGTCGCCGCCGACCTCCAGCGCCCCAACGCGGTCACGCAACTTCAGGTCGTAGGCGAGCAGGCCGGTGTCGCCGTCTACGCGCCGGAGCCCGGCAACGGCAAGGGTGACCCGGTCAGGGTCGCCAAAGACGCACTGAAAGAGGCGAACCGCAAGCAGTACGACGTGGTGATCGTCGACACGGCCGGCCGCTTGGGCGTCGACGCCGAACTCATGAAGCAGGCCGCGAACATCCGTAAGGCGGTCGATCCCGACGAAGTTCTTTTCGTGATTGACGCCATGATCGGTCAGGATGCCGTGACCACCGCGCGCGCCTTCCAGGAGGGTGTCGACTTCACGGGGGTCGTGCTGTCCAAGCTCGACGGTGACGCCCGGGGTGGCGCCGCGCTGTCGGTCGCCAGCGTCACGGGTCGTCCGATCCTCTTCGCGTCGACGGGGGAGTCGCTGGACGACTTTGAGCCGTTCTACCCGGATCGCATGGCGAGCCGCATCCTGGATCTGGGTGACATTCTCACTCTCATCGAGACCGCTCAGAAGAACTTCGACGAAGAAGAGTCGCGCAAGGTCGCCGAGAAGTTCGCGACCGATACGTTCACCCTCGAAGACTTCCTGTCCCAGATGCAGCAGCTCAAAAATATGGGCTCCATCAAGAACATGCTCGGGATGCTGCCCGGCGCCAAGGGCATGCGCCAGCAGCTCGACAACTTCGACGAGTCAGAAATCACCCGCACCGAGGCGATCATCCAGTCGATGACCCTGCAGGAGCGTCGGGTGCCGAAGCTCCTGAATGGATCCCGTCGCGTGCGCATCGCCCGCGGCTCGGGTACGACGGTCACCGAGGTGAACGCGCTCGTCAACCGTTTTGATCAGGCCGCGAAGATGATGAGGACCGTCGCGCGCGGTGGCACCCCGCAGATTCCGGGAATGGGGCCGATCCCGGGGCAGAAATTCGGCGGAGCGAAGCAGCAGCCGAAGAAGAAGGGCTCGAAGTCGGGTAACCCCGCGAAACGTGCCGCCGAGAATGCGGCCCTGGCGGCACCGAAGGCGGCTGTGGCGGGCTCGGGCTTCGGCATCGGTTCGACTCCCGGTGGTCCGTCCGAGGAGGAGCTCGCCAGCCTGCAGAAGTTCCTCGGTCGCTAGGCCCACGCTCGGGTCATAGTCTGACGGTATGACGACACGACCTATTCGCCTGGCAGTCCAGGTTCAGCCGCAGCACGCCTACTACCCGAAGATCCGTGCGACGGTGCTGGAACTCGAGCAGCTCGGCGTCGACGTTCTGTTCAACTGGGATCATTTTTTCCCGCTCAGCGGCGATCCCGATGGCCTTCATTTCGAGTCGTGGACCGAGCTCGCATCGTGGGCCGAGCTGACCAGTAGCGTCGAGTTCGGCAGCCTCGTTAACTGCAACAGCTACCGCAATCCTGACCTGCAGGCCGACATGGCCCGCACGATCGACCACATCAGCGCGGGCGATACGGGAACCGGTCGTTTCATTTTTGGCACCGGCTCCGGCTGGTTCGAGCGCGACTACGACCAGTACGGCTACGAGTTCGGCACGGTCGGGCAGCGGTTGGATGCCCTGGCCGAGGCCATGCCAAGAATCGAGCAGCGCTGGGCGACGCTCAACCCCGCCCCGACACGCAAGATTCCCGTGCTGATTGGCGGTGGCGGCGAGAAGAAGACCCTGCGGATCGTGGCGCAGCACGCCGACATCTGGCACAGTTTCAGCGACGCAACGACGCTCAAACACAAACTCGGCGTTCTGGAGCAGTGGTGCGACCAGGTAGGTCGGAGCGTCGGTGACATCGAGATTTCGACCGAGTTGCGTCGTCGTCCCGCCGCTGAGGGCGGGGGCCTCTCGGGCTATTCCGAGTCGGACGCCGAGGATCTCGTGCAGCTCGGCGCCTCCCTGTTCACGATCGGCATCTCGGGCCCGGACTACGACGTCACCGATGTCACGCGGTGGCTGGCCTGGCGCGACGCCCGAAACGGTTGACGGCGTTTCTGCCAGCCCTCGGCGGCTTTCGGCCATCACGCTCCGCGGGCGCCGGGCCGACGGTGGTTGTCGCTAGCCTGACGGGGTGAGCATCAACAGCACCTCCTCCGGCCCCGGTACGCGGGTGGTGATCGCGATGATCGTCACGGTTCTCGCGTGGGCCAGCGCGTTCATTGTCATCCGCGGCACCGGTCCAAGTTTCTCCGGAGGGTCGCTGGCGCTCGGCCGCCTGGTGGTGGGAACGACTTTGCTGGGCGTGGTGGTTGTGGCGGGCCGGAGGTGGGTCGCCCCGAACGGGCGGGAGTGGATGCAAATCATCGGTTTCGGTGTGCTGTGGTTCGGCGGCTACAACGTGACGCTCAATATTGCCGAGCAGACCCTCGACGCTGGCACTACCTCGATGCTGGTGAACATCGGCCCGATTCTGGTTGCCATCGGCGCCGGCCTGATCCTGCGCGAGGGCATCCCGAAGTGGTTGGCCATCGGCGCGGGGGTGGCCCTCGTGGGCGTCGTCCTGATCGGAATCGGTTCTGGTGGCGCGCGAGTCGGCGGCGGCACCGGGTTGGATGCGACAGGGGTGCTGTGGTGCCTTGTCGCGGCCGTGGCGTACACCGCGGGCGTGCTCCTTCAGAAACCCGCGCTGAGGCGACTCCCGAACGCCCAGGTCACCTGGCTCGGGTGTGTAATCGGCATGGTCGCGTGCCTCCCCTTCACCACAGACCTGGTGCGGGAGCTTCAGGATGCCTCCACCAATGCCATCGTCGGCGTCATCTATCTCGGGGCAGTGCCGACGGCGCTCGCGTTCAGCACCTGGACGTACGCGCTTTCCAGGATGCCCGCCGGCCAACTCGGAATCACGACCTACCTGGTGCCTCCGATCGTGATCGTGTTGGGCCTGATCGTGTTCGGTGAGGTCCCGGGGCCCCTGGCCGTAGTCGGAGGCGTCATCTGCCTCGTGGGCGTCGCGCTATCGCGTCGACGTGCTCGAAATCCCGCGGCGGCGATACTCGTTACCGATCCGGGCAAAAGCGTGGCAGAATAGCGAGTCGAGTCTTGTCGACCCCGACCCTCTAATCCGGCGTCGACAGGAATCCATCAGAGCTTTTGTGCCGAGTGTGCCCCCACGCTCACGGCTAGCGGTTCGCCACCAAAATCTACTCTTTATGAGTAAACACACCTACAGGAGAATTGTGGCCGTCAAGATTCGTCTCAAGCGCATGGGCAAGATTCGCGCACCGTACTATCGCATCGTTATCGCCGACTCACGCAATAAGCGTGACGGCCGCTCGATCGAAGAGATCGGCAAGTATCACCCGACCGAAGAGCCGTCGTTCATCGAGGTCAACTCTGAGCGTGCGCAGTACTGGCTGGGCGTCGGTGCGCAGCCGAGCCCGCAGGTCGAGGCCATTCTCAAGCTCACGGGCGACTGGGGCATCTTCAAGGGCGACAAGAACGCTGTCAGCACGGTGAAGACCAAAGAGGCCAAAGTCGGGTTCCAGGCTGACGAGAAGAAGAAGCCGGTACTGAAGCCGAAGGCCGAAAAGCCCGTCGAGAAGGCAGTCGCTGCTAACGAGACGCCTGCTGACGAGAAGCCTGCTGTCGAGACGCCAGCCGAGGCTCCGGCAGCCGAGGCTGTTGCTGCCGAAGAAGCCCCTTCTGACGCGGACGCCAAGGCGTAATCAATGCTCGCTCCTGCTCTCGAACACCTGGTCAAGGGGATCGTCGATCACCCTGACCAGGTCCAGGTCGTCGCAAAAAGCTCGCAGCGCGGTGATGTCCTTGAGGTGCGCGTGCACCCCGAAGACCTCGGTCGGGTCATTGGCCGCGCAGGCCGCACCGCGAAGGCGCTCCGCACCCTGGTCTCGGCTTTGGCCGACGGCCAGAGGGTGCGCGTCGACGTGGTCGACACCGACGCCTAGTCAGTCACGGTGTCCGAGCACAAAGTAGCCCCAGCAAAATCCACGAACCCGCAGGGCGGTGGGACGGTGGTGGGCACCGAGCACAACAGCGCACGGCCGAGCAACTCGCAGTTGCGAGTGGGTCGCCTGACGAAGGCACATGGCCTCAAAGGGGCCATCAAGGTCGAGTTGTATACGGATGCTCCTGAACGCCGGTTTGTTCCCGGTGCCGTGTTCTCGCTCCAGGTTCCCACTAGTTCTGATTGGCACGGTAAGAGTCTCGAACTCATCGAGCTCAGGTTCTATAACGCGCAGCCTGTGGCCTTCTTCAAAGGTGTTCTGGATCGTTCCTCCGCCGAGACGCTCATCAAGGCGATTCTGTGGATCGAGCACGATCCGGCCGAGAAGTCTGACGAAGAGGATGCCTGGTTCGATCACCAGCTCATCGGGTTGACAGTGATTCGTGAGGGAGCCCAGGTCGGCACCATCTCCCACATTGATCACTTCCCCGCACAAGACCTCATCACCGTGGCGACGGCGACGGGCGATGTGCTCGTTCCCTTTGTGAAGGCGATTGTGGCGGCCGTTGACATCGAAGCCGGTACCATGACCGTGACCCCTCCCCTCGGACTGTTCGAGGACATTGCCGACGAAGAGCCCGAGCCTGCGCCTTCGGAGCCCGCCACCACGGATCTCCCTGCACGAGCACCTGAGCGGTAGTCGTGAAGATCGACATCATCACGATCTTTCCGGAATTCTTCGGCGTGCTCGATGTTTCGCTGCTCGGCAAGGCTCGCCGATCCGGCCTGATCGACGTCGACGTTCACAACCTGCGTGACTTCACACACGACCGGCATCGCACGGTGGATGACACTCCCTACGGTGGGGGAGCCGGCATGGTGATGCGACCTGAGCCGTGGGGTGAGGCGCTGGACGCTATTGTCGACGAGACATCCATCGTCATCTTCCCGTCACCGGCCGGCGAGGTCTTTACGCAGGCGACCGCGCGTGAGCTGGCCCTCGAGTCTCGACTGGTGTTCGGCTGCGGGCGTTACGAGGGAATCGACCAGCGCGTGGTCGACTTCGCGACGTCGAGGTGCCGGGTTCGCGAGATCAGCCTCGGCGATTACGTGCTGAACGGGGGAGAGGTCGCGGTGATGGCCATGGTCGAAGCCATCGGACGGCTCGTTCCCGGCGTCGTCGGCAACGCGGCGAGCCTGACTGAAGAGAGCCACGAGGGTGGGCTGCTCGAGTACCCGAGCTACACCAAGCCGGCACTGTGGCGCGAGCTGGAGGTTCCCCCCGTGCTGCTGAGCGGCAATCACGCCGCGATAGCAGCGTGGCGCCACGAGCAGCAACTCGAACGGACCGGGCGGGTTCGTCCGGATCTTCTGCCGGGCTGACCTACGCCCGGCGGGCGCTCAGCACGATCGGCCCGTCGTCGGTGATGGCGACGGTGTGCTCGAAGTGTGCCGCCCTGGAGCCGTCTGCGCTTCGCAGGGTCCAGCCGTCCGCATCCGTATAGATTTTGTCGGTGCCGATCATCAACCAGGGCTCGATCGCGAACACCAGTCCGGCGCGCAGCGGGAGGCCCCGGCTGGCGCGACCGTCGTTCGGGATGTGCAGGTCGCCATGCATGGTGCGGCCGACGCTGTGCCCACCGAATTCGGTGTTGACGCGGTAACCCTCCGCGTGCGCGACCGCTCCGATCGACGCCGAGATGTCACCGATCCGGTTGCCCACCGTCGCTGCGGCAATGCCGGCATCCAGCGCGCGAGAGGTGGTCTCAATCAGGGCGAGGTCGTCATCCCTGGGCGTGCCCACCACGAAGCTGATTGCCGAATCGGCGACCCAGCCATCGACGGATGCCGCGAAATCGAGCGAGAGTAGGTCGCCGTCACGCAGCGTGTAGTCGTGCGGCAGTCCGTGCAGCGCAGCATCGTTCACCGAGGTACAGATCACCTTGCCGAACGGTGAGGCGCCAAACGAAGGGTGATAGTCGATGTAGCAGCTCTCGGCACCGGCCTTGCGAATCATGTCGTGGGCAAGCCTGTCGATCGACAGCAGATTCTTTCCGACAGTGGATGCCGCGGCGGTGGCCTCGAGCACGCTCGCGACGAACCTGCCAGCGGCACGCATCTGCTCAATTTCGAGGGGAGTTCGAAGTTCTATCACCTGCTCGATAGTACGGCGTGCGCGGCCCGGTGACGGAACCCTGGTGGCACCCTGCGTCGCTTATGTGCGAGACTAGGGGCTTGTGCCCGCATCCGGCTCTGCCACAGGGGTTCCGGTTCATTGCCTGGGCGCACACTCCACTTCTCATCACACTGAATACGCGTTCGACCTGTGGCGGGCGCAGAGAGCGAATCTCCATGCATATCCTCGACGACGTCGACGCCTCCTCACTGAAAGACAACATCCCGGATTTCCGCGCCGGTGACAATGTCAAGGTTCATGTGAACATCATCGAAGGCACCCGCGCCCGTATCCAGGTGTTCCAGGGTGTCGTGATCGGCCGCTCCGGTGAGGGCGTACGCGAAACGTTCTGCGTGCGCAAGGTGAGCTTCCAGGTCGGCGTCGAGCGCACCTTCCCGGTGCACTCACCGATCATCGACCACATCGAGGTCGTGACCCGCGGTGACGTGCGCCGCGCCAAGCTGTACTACCTCCGTGCTCTTCGCGGCAAGAAGGCGAAGATTAAAGAGAAGCGCGACTTCTAGCATTTCGCGTCGCCCTGCCTACACGTAATACAGGGCGTCGAACGTCTTCCCCGGGCTCCCGGCAGCTTATGCTTGCTGGGAGCTCAGGGGTTTAATGACTAGAGAAGTGCAGCCTGCCGTCGTCGACGGCGCTGATTCGGTTCGGCCGCGACAGGGTCGTGGGTGGAAGATTTTCCTCCGCGATATCCTCCTTATTTTCCTCGCGGCGCTGCTGATTTCGTTCCTCATCAAAACGTTTCTGATCCGCTCGTTCTATATCCCGTCAGACTCGATGAACAGCACCCTCATCCAGAATGACCGCATCATCGTCAATCAGCTCGAGCCTGGGCTCATCCCGATCGAGCATGGCGACGTCGTGGTGTTTCGCGACCCGGGCAACTGGCTCCCGCCAAACACCGAGGTGCCTGTCAACGGTTTCGTCGCCGGGGTTGATGCCGTACTTGGTTTTGTGGGGCTGAGCGCGCCTGACAGCAACGATCACCTCATCAAGCGGGTCATCGGACTCCCCGGTGACGTCGTGAAGTGTTGCAACGATTTCGGGCAGCTCACGGTCAACGGAATCCCACTGGAGGAGCCATACATTCTGTTGCCCGACGGTGTCACCAAGGCGACCCGCGACGATTTCGAGGTCACGGTGCCCGAGGGCAAGCTGTGGGTGATGGGTGATAATCGCTATAACTCGGCAGACTCCGTTTACCATCGCGATGACCCCACGGGCGGATTCGTTCCGATTAGCAAGATGGTGGGGCGCGCGCTGCTCATCAGCTGGCCCGCCGACCGCTGGACGTGGCTCGACAATTATCCGGTGACGTTCCGGGACGTCGACGCGGGCAACGCAGGCCAATAGTGCCGGTCGCTGACCCCAGCCTCGACCTCGAGCGCCGGCTGCACAGCGACGGCGCACGATTCGTGATCGGCTGTGACGAGGTAGGTCGCGGTGCTATTGCCGGCCCCGTCGCCGTCGGAATGTCTCTGGTCGGCCCGGGCGTCGGTGCGCAGCCAACAGGGCTGCGCGATTCGAAGATGCTCAGCGAGAAGCGGCGTGAAATCCTTGCCCCGCTCGCGCAGGATTGGTCGCTGCACTCCGCGGTCGGGCTCGCGACGGCCGCCGAGGTCGACGACGTCGGGATCATGGCGGCGCTGGGGTTGGCCGGTAAGCGCGCGCTGGTTGCGCTGCATGAGGCCGGGGCATCCATTCATGACAGCGTTATTCTTCTTGATGGTTCGTTCGACTGGCTCACCCCCGCGCTCGCCAGGCCGCCGCGAGTGCGAACTCAGGTGAAAGCCGATCGTGATTGCGC
>NZ_JANLVV010000220.1:0-2952 GCF_031364185.1 Salinibacterium sp.
GTCGCTGCAAGACTCAACGACCGGCCACGGAAACGCCTCAACTGGAACACACCCACACTGGTCATCACTACCGAGCTAGGATCGCGGCAAGAACCAAGTGTTGCGACGACCGCTTGAATTCACCGGACGTGAAACCAGCTGCGTTGCCTGTGCAGCCCAGGCAAAATGGTTCTGCTCTGACAGAAATGCCCGCCGCGGTTCCGACGATCGTGGTCGCTGACACCTGCAGCTGATCGTTCACGGCCACGTCGGAATTCGAGGTGTAGCTGTAATCGGAGACGAGCTGTGAACTTGTGCCCGTAACGGTAGAACCCGACCCAATCGTCACTGTCAACGCGCAGGCAGTGCACTGCTCAAACCGTTTCCTGACCTGCTCATTGAGTTCGCACCACAACGGTATGGGTCTGATCGGAGCCAACAGCGTGGTGCTGGGCGTCGACGAGCTGTCGCGGGACGGAGCGCCAGGCGGGAGGACGGGCTGGGGCGAAATATCTTGGTCGAGTTGCGAGATGTCTACGCAAATAAATTTATCAGAAGGGGCGACAGCATCAAGCGGAACGAGGGGCTGACAATTGGTCCCAGCCCCTCGCCGGCCCGAAGCGAACCCATCCAGGGCCACCTCGGGGGGCTGATCGCTATCTAAAGCTTGCGCCTTGTCGTACAGGTCCGAGGGATTAGTCCCGGACGAGGGCTGGGGCAGAGCGTCTTGCGCCGTCGCCGAGGGGAGGTGCGCGGGTGCCCACATTAGGACAACGGCAGCTACGCCTGCGACCACCCAGATGCGCCGATGTCTCGTCCTTGAACTCCACATGGCTAGAAGATAGCGGAGGGGGAGAGCACGGCGCCATACCCCGTCGTCGATGTGGGCTGAAGAGATCTCGCACTCACCAACGTTATAACTCTCGGTGCAAATCTGCAGGAGCCGTTGGCGGAGATGATGATTTCGGGACAGTGATATTCCGAGAGCAGCTGCCGTGGGGGCAGTGGGTGATAGAGCATCGACGGCTCGGATTGGGCCGCCGCGAATGGCCCACGCAGCGAGGCCCGCTACGGAGATCTCTATCGTCGCTGAGTGGGTTGTTGTTCGCGTCCACTGGATGGTGTGCCGCATGCCGTCACTGAGAAACCGGACGGTGATCGTCGAGTTGGCCGTAGGGAATTGTGTCGGTCCAACTCCCGCCGCCTGACTGCGAACGGAGATGGACTTCGCATTGACTCGGATCACCTGGTGCCAGCGGCCTTGATAGAGCACCATGTCGCCTTTGCCGATCGTGGTTGGACCGGCAGCATGAGCGACACTCGTTTCGAGCTGCTGTGCCCTCACTTCACTCCAATAGCGGAGCTGCTCGAGAAGAGTTTTGCGTTGAACCTCGAGACGGGAGCGGTAGTCGCCGTCGGCAGGCCGGGATGTGTCTCCAAGGTGGTTGGAGAAGCCGGCAATCGAGCGGTCGACCTTTTGCACTTCGCGCTCGAGGTCGCCTACTCGCGCAGCGACAGCTTGTGGCGGAGTACGGCCGACGTCGTTGATGATCGCCACTGACGCGGCTCGTTGTAGAACCTCAGCTCGCCAGTGCCTCTAGAGCGCTATTCGGTGGAGGGGATCGATCTTGGCTAGATCGTTTCGGTGTCTTCGCTCGCTGTGTGTCCGATGAGGATCGGCTGCCCGGAGTCATCATCGTCGGAGCCGGCGGCGGACTGATCAAGCCCATGCAAGCCCGCTGGTCGACGTCACCAGCAACTCGGTCAACACCACCGAAGAAGTGTGCGCCGACCAACTGAACTGCGTGGAGGCATTCGACACCGACGAGGCCGCCTACTTGAGATTCGCCACTCGCGATCAGGCAGCCGACTATGCAGCGTCGCTGGAGGATGGCTTCGTCATCCATTACATCGTGATGGATTTCGCTGGCAGGGATGATGCCTCGAAAGAGCATCAGCGCTGGGCGATGGAACGCCTCGCGGGTACCTGGCAAGATTACGAGGGAACTTTCCCCGGCCGGTAACGCCATCCACACAAGACTGAAGCGCCGATCAGACCGCTGCCCGTGCGTTCGTCAATATTCCCCTGCTGAAGTCGCCGTCGTCCCTGTCACGGCCCGGCTCCGGCGAGTTGAGCGCGTCCGCGAATCGCCGCTGAGGGAGGTCACGATGGTGGACTCCCGAGGAGGTGGTGCGCGCAGAATGGACCATGACCAAACACTGGACCCCGCTCGCCATCACCTGGCTCGTACTTGCCATCGTCGGCCTCGTCGGCACCTGGACCTTTAACACTCTCGCGATCATCCAATCGCGCAATTTCATCGGTGACTGGGTGGGCAGCGGTCCCTCGGTGTCGTCGCTCACCGTCGATCTGTTGGTCGTGGCGGTGGCGGGCAGCATCCTCATCGTTATCGAATCGCACAGGCTCGGGATGAAGCGCGCCTGGCTCTACATCGTGCTCTCGGGGCTCACGGCCTTCGCCTTCACGTTTCCGCTGTTCCTGGCCATGCGCGAGCGGAAGCTGACGGCGGCGCGGGTCCCGTCCGCCTGACGGGGTGCCCACCGAGGCGCCGCTATAGTCGTCCCCTGGCGCGGGATCAACCCCCGGCATCCATTCGACTTTTTGCCTAACGTGGAATGACAGGCACGCAATGACGAAGGAGCCGCACTATGGCACAGATACTGCAAACAATCGATGTGGATGTTCCGGTGAACATCTCATACAACCAGTGGACACAGTTCGAAGAGTTCCCGAAATTCCTGACCGTGGTCGACTCGATCACGCAGCAGGACGAGACCCACAACCACTGGGTGGTGAGCATCGCGGGCAACACTCGCGAGTTCGACACCGTGATCGCTGAGCAGATTCCGGATGACCGAATCGCGTGGACCAGCACCGGTGGCGAGGTAGACCACGCGGGTGTCGTTACGTTCCATCGGCTCAGCGACACGTCATCACGGGTCGCCGTGCAG
>NZ_JANLVV010000082.1:0-17068 GCF_031364185.1 Salinibacterium sp.
ACGCAGCTGATCGACGAGTCGGTCAAGGTCGGCCAGGGCGGGCTGAGGTCCGGCATCCTGGCTATGCCTCAACTGCCCGAGAAGGATGCGCACGTCGGCGAGGGCTTCGCGCGCCGTCGTCGAGATGGTCACCAGCGCGCCGTCGACTGCATCGGGATCGGATGCCCGGGCATAGCGTGCACCGTCGGCCTGGGCGATCACCACCGCAAGGCTGTGCGCCACCACGTCATGCATGTCGCGGGCGATGCGGTTTCGTTCCTGCTCGATGACCACGGTGTTCTCGGCGCGGAGTAGCTCGCGGAGGCTATCGCGGGCATTCGCTCGCGTTTTGACGAGGAGGCCTGCCGTCCAGGAGAGGCCGAGGACGGCGAAGGCGGCGACCGCAATGCCCACGAGGGTGACGAACATGCCACGGCTGGCGATGCCCGTGATGTAGTCCAGGTAGTCTGCGGCATTGATTTCCGCCGGGCGACGAAATACCAGATAGAGGCTGGCAATAATAGCGCCGAGCACAGCTGATCCCAGCCCCAGCCACTTTGCCACGCCATCGCCGTATCGTGCGGTAGCGAACAGGACCGCGGGAATGGCAAGGTCTGCAATGTCGGGAACTCCTCCGGAGTGCATCTGGAGAAGTGCACCGGCCCACGCGATCGCAAGAGCAAGCGCCGGGCTCATCCGGCGCACAGCAAGCGCAGCACCCAGCAGCACGATGGCGATTCCAAAGGCGAACGTGTCGAACCCGATGGCCAGCCGCGCCAGAACGCACACGGCTGCAATAGACAGGTCAAAAGCGAGTTGGCGCGAGGTGATGGGCCTGATCATTACCCCACGGTACGCCGCAATGTGCCCCGGAAGCCGAAGGATACTCCTCTAGCTCGCCGAATCATCCTCGCGATGTATATGCCGGATCTCAACCACTGCAGCCCCCCCCCAGGCCCGACTTACGCCCTGACTCGCCGCCGTCGACACCACTCTCCGCCGTCAACACCACTCGCTGCCGTCGTCGGCCGATGCCCTCGAGACTCCAGGTTTTACGCTGACACACGAATTCACCGTAAGAGGTGGAGTTTCGACCGAGGTGGGCGCCATCCGTTCCGCGACAGCGCGACGGCGATGCGCTTCGCGACAGACCCTGGATCGCTCATGTGCTCGTTGAGTACCCTGATCACGGTCCATTCTGGGGCAAGCTGCTCTAATCTCACCACGTCGCGGGCAAACTGCCGAGGATTATCACGATGCTGGCGACCATCGTATTCGGCGATTGTGCGCCACTGTCGAAAAACCAGATCGCCGAATCGCACGGGCTCACCGTCCGCAGAAACTCGCTCGTTGACAGTCGGCTCAGGCAGGCCAAAATTCGCAATCAGAAGTCGAAGATCTGTCTCGCGCGCAGAGTCGGCACCTGCCCGAACCATCGAAAGGGCCTGTCTCAGGAGCGCCAGCCCGCGAACACCGTTGTGACTTCCGGTGGCGCGTACCAGGTCGTCGATGGTCGCCAACGGGTTCTGTCGCCGCACCAGGCTGTCTCCTGCCGCGATCAATTCGTCGAGTGAAAGCTCGCCCGCCAACAGTCGCCAGGTCTCGACGGGAGTCGTGAGGGGCAGCCCAAATAACAGTGCACGCTCAACCCGCCCCACCCCGAACCGATGGCCGACTACGCCGACCATCCTCGGCTCTCGGTGTGGATAGATACTCGCCACGTGAATCTCGGCCGTCTGTAACCGCAGCGGGAGCCACATTCCCCACAGCGCCGCTGCCGTCGAATGGCTGAAGAACTGCTGCTGGTCGAGTAACGGCGCGAATGCGTGAGCCCGATCGACGATGGATGCCACACTGCCCGTAGTTCGGACACCGCGAAATGGCGCACTCAGCTCATTGTGGCGCAACCGTGACGCCGGAACGCCGAAATCGCGCGCCTCCTTCACCGAAAAGCTGGCACCGTTCAACTCGGGTGGTATCGCTGAGAGCCTGGACATGTCTCGAGGATGCCGGGTGCTCCCCCGCCATCAGGACGCATCCCTCAACTCTGTGCAAAAAGCGGTCGAAACTCCAGTTGTTGCGGAGACGCCCGACGGGGCCCGCACAAACTGGAGTTTCGACGAGGGTTTCGAGCAGGCGACATCCGCAGCCCAGCAGGATCCCGTGCCAGCGGAATCCCGTGCTGGCAGGATCCCGTGCAGGGGCAGAACCCCGTGCCAGAAGAGCAACACCGGGCACGCGACTCAGCGACGCGAAGAGTCTCGCGAGCAGGAATCAGAGCGAGCTAGAAGCCGAGGCGCCCGAGCTGCTTCGCGTCGCGCTGCCACTCCTTGGCGACCTTCACCCGCATCGACAGGAACACTTGCCGCTTCAGCAGTTTCTCGATCTCCACGCGGGCTCGAACGCCCACTTCCTGCAGCCGCTGCCCCTGGTGACCAATGATGATGCCATTCTGGCTGTCACGCTCGACAAACAGATTCGCGTAGATCTCGAGCAGGTCCTTCGACTCGCTCTCGATCATGTCGTCGAGGGTGACCGCAATGGAGTGGGGCAGTTCGTCCATGACGCCCTCGAGCGCGGCCTCCCGGATGAGTTCACTGATCCGCGACTCGGTGGATTCATCCGTCACCGCGTCATCCGGATACAGCGCCTGCGAGACCGGCATCAGCTTGACCAGCTCGGTCGCCAGAATGTCGAGCTGGGTCGAATCGAATGACGAGATCGGGATGATCGCATCCCAGTCCCGCAATTCGCTAACGGCCTGCAGCTGCTGAGCCACGCCGGGCCGCGATGACGCATCGATCTTCGTCACGATGGCCACCTTCTTCGCCCTCGGAAACGACTCAAGCTGATCGTTGATGTAGCGGTCGCCCGGGCCGATCTTCTCGTTGGCAGGCAGGCAGAGGCCGATCACGTCGACCTCGCCGAGCGTGTCCTGGACGATGCTATTCAGTCGCTCCCCCAGCAGCGTGCGAGGTCGATGCATCCCGGGGGTATCAACGATGACCAGTTGGCCGGAGTCGTGATGGACTATGCCCCGGATGGCGCGGCGCGTGGTCTGCGGTTTCGACGAGGTGATCGCGACCTTCTCGCCCACCAGCGCGTTGGTCAATGTCGATTTGCCGACGTTGGGGCGGCCGACAAACGACACGAACCCCGCTCGGTACTGTGCTCCATCGGGTGAGGTCACGGTCATTCCGCCTTATCAGTGTTGAACGCCAACTCGGCGTCGATGAGAGCCTGATCCCGCTCCACCAGCACCGTGCTGAGGCGTTTTCGACGCCCCTCGGTGCGATCAGCGGTGAGCACCAGGCCCGAGAATTCCGCAGTGGATCCGGCGACGGGGAGGCGCCCAAGCACCTTCGTGATCAATCCGCCGACAGAGTCAACCTCGTCGTCTTCGAGCTCGAGACCGAACAGATCACCGAGTTCGTCGATGGCGAGCCTCGCACTGACGCGATAGCGACCATGGCCAAGATCTTCCACCTCGGCAGCGTCGTTGTCGTACTCATCAGAGATATCGCCGACGAGTTCTTCGATGAGGTCTTCAAGCGTCACCAGCCCCGCAATGCCGCCATATTCATCCACCACCATGGCCAGGTGGTTCGACTCGAGTTGCATCTGCCGAAGCAGGCTGTCAGCCTTCTGCGATTCGGGAACGAACAGCGCGGGCCGGGCCAGCTCCGCCGCTGTGAGAGTGTCTGCGTCCAGAGTTTGCTCGTAGACAACCCGCGACACATCGCGCAGGTAGATCACCCCGAGCACCTCGTCGATGTCGCCACCGATCACCGGCATCCTCGACACACCCTTGCTGAGGAACAGGCCCATCGCCGCGCCCATGGTTTCGTCGTCGTCGATGGTGATCATGTCGGTGCGAGGCAGCATCACCTCACGCACCACCGTGTCGTTGAATTCGAAAATCGAATGGATCAGCTCGCGGTCGTCCTCCTCGAGCACCTCCAGTTCTGTGGCCTCGTCGACCATGCTGAGCAGCTGTTCCTCGCTGGAGAATGTGGCGCTCGGGGGTCGTCCGGGGGTCACCCTGTTGCCGAGAGCCACCAGCGCTGCCGCAATGGGCCCGAGGATTACACGGATCGCGTGCACGATCGGCGCCGCAAATTTCATGATCGGCCTGGCGTTCGCGCGCCCGACACTGCGCGGGCTGGAGCCCACCAGGACGAAGGATGCCCCGGTCATGATGAGCGCCGCCAACAGCAGGGTGACCCACCACTCGGCGATGGAGTAAGCGAGGGCAAGAGTGACCAACACCGCCGCCGTGGTTTCGGCGACGACCCGCATGAAGCTGAGCGCGTTGATATGAGCGCCGGGATCCTGGGCGATTGCCAGCAATGACTTACGCGACCGGCTCTGGCTGGAGAGGTCGGTCAGATCCGTGCGACTGAGCACGGAGAGAGCGGCATCGGCCGCCGCAAGAAGTCCACCGAAGACGACTAAGACCACGGCGACACTGATGAAAATGCCGATCATCATCGGTGCGCCTACGTCGGTTGCTCGGCAAGCGTAAACGCGACGAGAATGTCGCGCTGGAGGCCGAACATTTCTTTCTCCTCGTCGGGCTCTGCGTGATCGAATCCGAGAAGATGAAGGATTCCGTGCGTGGTGAGCAGCAGCATCTCTTCCAGCGTGGTGTGGCCCGCAGTCTCGGCCTGGGCGATCGCCACTTGCGGGCACACCACAATGTCGCCGAGCAGGCCAGCGGGTGTCAGCACGTCATCGGTGCCGGGGCGCAACTCATCCATCGGAAAACTCAGCACGTCGGTGGGGCCAGGCTCATCCATCCACTGCACGTGGAGTTGCTCCATGGCTGCCTCGTCAACGAAAAGGATCGCCAGCTCCGCATCGGGATGAACGTGCAGGTGGTCAAGCGCAAACACCGAGAGCCGCTGCACTGCCTGCTCATCCACCTCGACACCCGACTCGTTGTTGATCTCGATGCTCACGAGGTGGCCTTCCGGTTTCGCTTCTCGTCGCGCTCGAACTTGTCACGCTGCTTCTCAGCCTCGTACTGGGTGTAGGCGTCGACGATCTGCCCCACGAGGCTGTGCCGAACAACATCGGCACTGGTCAGCCTGGCAAAGTGAATCTCGTCGATGTCATCGAGCACCGTGGTCACCAGTTGCAATCCGGATGCGCCGGCGGGCAGGTCGACCTGCGTCACGTCACCCGTCACCACCATCTTCGAACCGAATCCCAGACGGGTGAGGAACATCTTCATCTGCTCCGGGGTGGTGTTTTGGGCCTCGTCCAGCACCACGAAGGCGTTGTTGAGCGTGCGACCGCGCATGTAGGCCAGCGGCGCGACCTCGACGGCGCCGGACGCGAGAAGCTTGGGCACCAGCTCTGGATCCATCATCTCGTTCAGGGCGTCGTACAGCGGGCGCAGGTAAGGGTCGATCTTGTCGGTCAGGGATCCCGGCAGGAAGCCGAGCCTCTCCCCCGCCTCGATCGCGGGGCGGGACAAAATGATGCGCTCGACCTCTTTGCGCTGCAGCGCCTGCACGGCTTTGGCCATGGCGAGGTAGGTTTTTCCGGTGCCGGCCGGCCCGATGCCGAACACGATCGTGTTGTCGTCGATGGCGTCGACATACTCTTTCTGGCCCAGGGTCTTCGGCCGAACGCTCCTGCCGCGCGACGTCAGAATCGCCTGGCTGAGCAGTTCTGCCGGGCTGCCTGCTTTAGATTCGAGGATGCGAGCTGACGAGGTCACCTCGACCGGCCCCAGGTCGACCCCCTCCCGCACCAGGTGCACCAGTTCGGCAACGAGCACTCGCGCGGAGTCAACCTGGCCAGCGTCGCCGCTGAGCGTGATCCTGTTGCCCCTGACGAGCACGTCGACGAGCGGATACCGTTTTTCGATCGTGGCCAGCAGTCGATCCTGCGGGCCGAGCAGGCGCACCATTGCCACGCCATCCACCTCGAGATCGACCCTGTTCTCGAGCTGGGCGGGCTCGCGCGCGCTGAAGTTGTCGCTAGAAACCAAGGGAGCCTTCCGTGAGAGTGCCGCCCAGCACGTGAGCGTGAACGTGAAAGACGGTTTGCCCGGCGTTATCACCGGTATTGAAGATCAAACGGTACTGGCCATCGGAATGTTCCGAGGCAATTAACTGCGCCGTGGCGACGACCTCGGCGAGGAGGCCAGGATCAGCCGCCGCAAGCTCGGTGACATTGCGATACGCCTCCGTCTTCGGTACGACGAGGATATGCAGGGGAGCTTTCGGAGCAATGTCGCGAAACGCGATGATGGAATCACTCTCAAACACGATGTCGGCGGGGATTTCACGCGCAATGATGCGAGTGAAGATGCTGGGCGGATTCGACATGACTACAGCTTAAGGCGCGTCGGTGGGAACTCTCCTTACCAGCGACCCAGCTTCGCATTCAGTATGGCGAGCGCTGCCGGCCCGGCCGTGGAGGTGCGCAGCACCTCCGGACCGAGGCGCACTATCGACGCTCCTGCCGCGGCAAGGACATCGAGCTCATGCGGGGAGATGCCACCCTCGGGGCCCACGACAATGATGAGGTCGCGATCGTCGACGTCGAGCGCGGTCATCGCGAGTTCTGCGGTCGGCTCGAGCACGAGCATCCGGGCGCCGCTGGCAAGTTTTGCCAACTGGGTAGTGCTGACCAGGTCGAGCACATCGGGAATCCACGACCGAAGTGACTGCTTGGACGCCTCCCGTACCACTGCCATCCAACGGTCGCGGCCCTTGGCGACCTTGGCGCCCTCCCACCGGGAGATGCTGCGGGCGGCCGACCACGGCACCACGCCGTCGACACCGAGCTCGGTTGCCGCCTGCACGGCCAGCTCGTCGCGATCACCCTTCGCCAGCGCCTGGGCAAGAAACACGGATGGCGCACGACGGTCATCGCGCTCTATTGTCGCCACCTCGATTGCCAGTTCGGTGTGTTCAGCGGTGACGATGACGCCAGACACCACGAATCCGCTGCCGTTGCCGATCGCGATGGTCTGACCTACTGCCAGCCTCGACACTGTCACCGCGTGGCGGGCTTCCGCGCCGGTGATCGAGACCCTGTCGCCGACGACAGCCGACTCGAGGGTTTCGTCGAGGTAAAAGTGGGCCATCGTCAGAGCCCCAGGAACCTGTCTCGAAGCTTGGTGAAAAGCCCTTGCTGGAATTGCGCAAAGTGCGGCGGCGTGGCCTTTCGAGCCCCGGCCAGCTGCTTGATCAGCTCCTGCTCTTTATGGTTCAGTTTCGTGGGCGTCATGACCTGGATGCCGATCTTCAGATCACCGCGGCCCGCACCGCGCAGGTGGGTGATGCCCCGATCACGAATCGTGATCACCTCTGCGCTCTGGATGCCCGGCCTGATGTCGATCGCAACGTCACCGTCAAGCCCCTTGACGGTGCTGCGTGTGCCCAGGATCGCATCGGTCATCGCCACCTCGATTGTGGCCAGCAGGTCGTCGCCATTGCGACTGAACGTCTCGTGGTGACGCACCTTGATTTCGAGAAACAGGTCTCCGTTGGGTCCACCCGCCGGGCCGACCTCGCCCTGCGCGGGCATCTGCAGGCGCAGGCCAGTGTCGACTCCCGCCGGGATGTCGACAGGGATCGTTCGGGATGCGCGAACCCGGCCCTGGCCTGCGCAGGTCGCGCACGGGTTCAGGATGATGGAGCCGTAACCGCGGCAGGTTCCGCAGGGGTTCGACGTCATCACGTTGCCGAGCAGGCTGCGCATCGTGCGCTGGATCTGGCCGGCTCCATGGCAGATGTCGCACATGACCGGCGAAGTTCCCGGCGCGCAGCACGAACCATTGCAGGTGTCACACAGCACCGCCGTGTTCACCTCGAGGTCTCGCTTGGTGCCGAAAATCACCTCGTCTAGATCGACCTCGACCCGCACGAGCGCGTCCTGGCCGCGTTCGCTGCGTGATCGGGGGCCCGTGGTCCGACCACCGCCACCACCACCACCGAAGAAGGTCTCGAAGATGTCTCCGAAGCCGAAGTTCGCCCCGCCCGCGCCGAAGCCCGGCTGCGGGCCGAGATCGTACTGCTGGCGCTGCTGCGGGTCGCTGAGCACGTCATAGGCGTGAGTCACCGACTTGAAGCGCTCCGAGGCGTCGGCACTCGGGTTCACATCGGGATGCAACTCTCGCGCGAGCCGACGGTATGCCTTCTTGATTTCTTCGGGAGTGGCACTGCGGTCAACGCCGAGTACCTCGTAGTGGTCAGCCAAAAGTCGATATTCCTCAGTTATTCCGTGCCGAGCAGCCGCGACAGGTAGCGAGCAACAGCTCGCACCGCAGCCATATTGTTCGAATAGTCCATGCGCGTAGGGCCCAACACCCCGAGTCGCGCCACACTTCCCCCAGACGAGGAATAACCGCTGGTGACAACGGAAGTCTCGCCCAGCCCGTATCCCGCGTTCTCCCGACCGATGCGCGCCAGCACTCCGCCCGGCTCGATTTCCATCTCGCTGAAAAGCCGAAGCAGGGTCACCTGCTCCTCGATGGCCTCCAGCACAGGGTAGATGCTGCCGCTGAAATCTTCTTCTGTGCGAGCCAGATTCGCAGTGCCCGCCATCAACAGACGATCCTGCTTATTGGCGAGAACCTGCTCGGTGAGGCTAGCGACGATTTGCTGCACCACGGGGCGTCGCTCGGGAGTGAAACCCTCCACAAACGTGGCCAGTTTCGCCGCGGCATCCGACAGCCCCAGGCCACCCAGTGAGGAGTTGAGTTTGGCGCGCAGCTCACCGATGAGCATGTCGTCGAGGGGCGCTGAGACGTCGAGCAGTCGTTGCTCGACGCGGCCCGAGTCGGTGATGAATACGGTCATCAGGCGGGTCTCGGTGAGCGGGACCAACTCGACATGGCGCACGCGCGACGTCGACAGTGAGGGGTACTGCACCAGCGCGACCTGATGGGTGAGCTGAGCCAGGAGCCTGACCGTTCGCGCCAGAACATCGTCGAGATCGACAGATTCTCCGAGGAATGCCTCGATGGCACCGCGCTGCGCCACGGTCAGGGGGCGAAGGTCAGCAAGCTGGTCGACGAAGACCCGGTAGCCCTTATCGGTCGGTACGCGACCGGATGACGTGTGCGGAGCCGCGATGAGTTCCTCGTCTTCGAGGAGGGCCATGTCGTTGCGAATGGTGGCAGCCGAGACGCCGAAGGAATGCCGTTCGACGATGGATTTCGACCCAACAGGCTCGCGAGAGGCCACGTAATCCTGCACAATGACCCGCAGAACTTCGAGTCCACGATCAGAGACCAATGCCGTCACCTACCTCTCGCTGTTGGCACTCGAACCTTAGGACTGCCAATCTTACCGCGACTCGCTATGTCAGAACCGTTGCACGCGCTGCGCGGGAGGCGCTACCTTGTCTCTGTGCCTGAGACGTCCACAGCACACGACCTGGCCCGACCCGAAACCACAACCAGCATCGATTACGGCACTCAGCCGAAGTCACCTTCGAAAGGCACAACACCATGACCGATCCAACACCGCAGGCAGCTGCCGCCGCACCGCTCAGTGAGACCGAAGATCGCCAGTGGGCATCCTTCGCCCACCTCGGCGGTATCCTCGGTTTCCTTCCCTCGCTCATCATCTGGCTGGTGTTCAAGGATCGTGGCGCGTTCACCAACACCGAGGCGAAAGAAGCGCTGAACTTCCAGATCACGATTGCTGCCGCATACATCATCGGCTCGATCCTGACCGTCGTCGTCATCGGTTTCCTCATCATGGCCGCCGCGGGAATAGTCGCTGTAATCTTCTCGATTATGGGATTCCTCAAGGCCAAGGACGGCATCGCGTACCGCTACCCGTTCGCCCTCCGCCTCATCAAGTAACTTTGAGTCAATAGGGTGCCCGCGAGCAATGCTCGCGGGCAGCCTGCTTTAATGGCTCCATGTCTGAATCCACACCACCCACAAACCCCTACCTCACGGTCCAGCCACTGAGCCCGAGCGACGAGAAACTCTGGGCAACCCTGATCCACGTGGGGGGCATCGTATTGAGTTTCCTGCCCGCGGTCATCGGGTACATCGTGCTGAAGGATCGTGGGCCCTTCATTCGTGCGCACTCCGCGACGGCACTCAACTTTCAGATCACACTCATGATCGCCTATATCGCCGGAACCATCACCTCGTGGATAGGCATCGGCCTGTTGATCCTGCTCGCGGCCTGGGTGCTCTCCATTGTGTTCAGCATCATGGCCGCCATTGCCGCCAACAACGGTCAGGTCTACCAGTACCCGCTCGCCATCAAGTTCGTGAGCTGAGGCGCCCGAAGCGCCGGGTACCACAGGGCGGCTCAGTCGTCGAGCAGGCGCCGGACCACGGCATCCGCGAGCAGTCTGCCGCGCAGGGTCAACTCGATCCGTCCGGCCAGCGCCGCACGGGCATCCACCAGCTCATCGGCAATCAGTCCGGCGACGGCGGTGCGACCGGATGCCGCGAGCCGGGTCAACGGAAACCCCTCCCGCACGCGGGTTCTCAGGAGGACCGACTCGACCCGGCGTGTCTCGTCATCGAGAGTCTCGCGCCCCGCCGCCGGGGAGCCCCCGGCGGCAATTCTCGCGGCATAGGCCGCGGGGTGCTTCACGTTCCACCATCGCACCCCGCCGACGTGACTGTGCGCTCCAGGCCCCACCCCCCACCAATCGTGCCCGACCCAGTAGCCGAGATTATGGTGCGAACGAAATTCCTCGTCGCGCGCCCAGTTCGAGACCTCATACCACTGGTACCCGGCGGCCGAGAGGCTGGCGTCCGCCAGCTCATACATGTCGGCCTGCAGGTCGTCATCCGGCAGGGCGACCTGACCTCGACGAATCTGGCCGGCAAGTTTCGTTCCGTCCTCAATGATGAGGGCGTAGGCCGAGACGTGATCGGGGCGCTGCGCCAGCGCCTGGTCGAGTGAGGCCCGCCAGTCTTCGAGACTCTCGCCCGGAGCGCCGTAGATCAGGTCAAGACTCACCTGCAACCCGGCCTCCCGCGCCCACTCCACGACGAGAGGGATGCGCTCGGGATCATGGGTGCGCTCGAGCGTCGCCAGCACGTGAGGCACGGCAGACTGCATCCCGAACGAGACCCGCGTGAAGCCCGCGGCTTTCAGTGCGAACAGGTAGTCACGATCGACCGAATCGGGATTGGCCTCCGTGGTGACCTCGGCGCCCGGCACCAGGCCCCACGTCTCCACCACGGCCCGCAGCAGTGCTGCAAGGTCGGTAACGGGCAGCAGCGTGGGCGTTCCACCACCGAAGAATACGGTGGATGCGGCTCGCGCCGGCAGGCCGGACCTCGCAAGCACGGTCTTCGCCATCGCGACCTCCGCGATGGCCTGGCCCGCGAAATCGCCGCGCTTCGCGCCTCGCAGCTCGTCACTGGTATAGGTGTTGAAGTCGCAATATCCGCAGCGAACCCTGCAGAAGGGCACGTGCAGGTACACCCCGAAGTTGCGCGAGGCGGCGCCCCTGGTCGCGCTCTCGGGCAGCATCCCGTCCCGGGGGGCCGGGTCAGCGATCGGTAGCGGGCTAGGCATGCACCGCGGTCCGCTTCATTATTCAAGTCTCGCAGGTGGGTGGCAGCATAAGCACCAGCGCGATTCAGGCGAGCGCTCTGAGGTAGCGCCGGGTGTAGAGCTCCTGCGTGAGACGCAGCACGGGGTATACGAGCCACCACAGCGCATTCGCGGGCCGAGAGAAGGCCCTGATGTCGATCCATACGCTGTCGTCGTCGAGATGTTCAACGACGAATGCTTCTTCACCGTTCTCCGGATGCCCGGGCAGGGTGCCGTACGCAAATCCGACTCGACGCGGCTCAGCGACGACGTAGACGACCCGCGCCGGAGCGGTGACCGTGATCGGACCGAACGGGATTGCGAGCCGCACCGAAATGCCCTCGACGATGTCGTGTGAACCGTGGACGCGAAATCCACTCTTCTCCTGCACGCCCCAGGCCATGATCGACGCGGCGGCTTCGACGAAGCACGCGTTACCCGTGCCGATGCGGGCCCGCCGGTGCAGGGGTCGGTAGCCGGAGGGCGGCTCGGTCATCAGGGTGGGCGATGCCGATTGCCCGACCGCGGCATACGTGAGTCGTGACGCCGAGAGATCCGTCATCGACGCTACTTCTTCTCTTTCTTCTCGACATCGCCGGTCAGGGCTGCGACGAACGCCTCCTGCGGAACTTCGACCCTGCCCACCATCTTCATGCGCTTCTTGCCCTCTTTCTGCTTTTCGAGGAGCTTGCGCTTGCGGGTGATGTCACCGCCGTAGCACTTGGCCAGCACATCCTTGCGCATCGCGCTGATCGATTCGCGTGCGATGATGCGGGCCCCGATGGCGGCCTGAATGGGCACTTCGAACTGCTGGCGAGGGATCAGCTTCTTCAGCCGCTCCGTCATCAGCACCCCGTAGGCGTAGGCCTTCTCACGATGCACGATCGCACTGAACGCGTCGACGGCCTCGCCCTGCAGCAGAATGTCGACCTTGACGAGGTCAGCCTCCTGGTCGCCGGATGGCTCGTAGTCCAGGCTCGCGTAGCCTGCTGTCTTGCTCTTCAGGTGGTCGAAGAAGTCGAACACGATCTCGCCGAGAGGCATCGTGTATTTGATCTCCACGCGATCTTCGCCGAGGTAGTCCATGCCGATCAGGGTGCCGCGGCGGGACTGGCATAGTTCCATGATGGTGCCGACGTAGTCCTTCGGGGCCAGGATGGCGGCGCGCACCATCGGCTCGCTGACATGGGCGATTTTGGTTCCGGAGGGAAACTCGCTCGGGTTGGTGACGGTGAATTGCCTCTTGTCTTCGGTCATCACCTCGTACGTGACGCTGGGCGCGGTCGAGATCAGATCGAGGCCGAATTCTCTCTCGAGGCGCTCCGTGACGATTTCGAGGTGGAGCAACCCGAGGAACCCGCACCGGAAACCGAAGCCGAGCGCGACGGAGGTTTCGGGTTCGTAGTTGAGCGAGGCATCCGACAGCTTCAACTTATCGAGAGCCTCACGCAACACCGGATAGTCGCTGCCGTCGATGGGATACAGCCCCGAGAACACCATCGGCTTCGGGTCGGTGTATCCGGCGAGTGCCGTCGTCGAAGGCCGCTGGGCGTTCGTGACGGTGTCACCCACCTTCGACTGGCGCACATCCTTCACTCCGGTGATCAAGTAACCGACCTCGCCGACGCCGAGTCCCTTGGTCGGAGTCGGCTCGGGGCTCGAAACGCCGATCTCGAGCAGTTCGTGAACGGCACGGGTCGACATCATCTGGATGCGCTCCCGCGGGCTCAGGGTGCCGTCGATCATGCGCACGTAGGTGATGACGCCGCGGTACGAGTCGTATACCGAGTCGAAGATCATCGCGCGGCTCGGAGCGTTCGGGTCACCCTTCGGGGCCGGGATCAGCTCGACAACGCGGTCAAGCAGGTCTTCCACACCCATGCCGGTCTTGCCGCTCACACGGAGTACGTCCTCCGGCCTGCCGCCGATCAGGCTGGCCAGCTCTTTGGCATATTTCTCCGGATCGGCCGCCGGGAGGTCGATCTTATTGAGCACCGGGATGATCGTGAGGTCGTTGTCGAGAGCCAGGTACAGGTTGGCGAGCGTCTGCGCTTCAATGCCCTGTGCGGCATCCACCAGCAGGACGGCACCCTCGCAGGCGGCAAGACTCCGCGACACCTCATAGGTGAAGTCGACGTGGCCGGGGGTGTCGATCATGTTCAGTGCGTATGACGCGCCGTTCAATGCCCAGGGCATGCGAACCGCCTGGCTTTTGATCGTGATGCCGCGTTCGCGCTCGATGTCCATGCGGTCGAGGTATTGCGCGCGCATGTCGCGATCGGATACCACGCCGGTGATTCCCAGCATCCTGTCTGCCAGCGTCGATTTTCCATGGTCGATGTGGGCGATGATGCAAAAGTTGCGGATAAACGCGGGGTCGGTGAAAGCCGGCTGTAACGCCGTGATGGCTCTGGGACTCAACGCGTGCCTCTCGTAGCGGCCCTGACTGCTGAGGGCGACCTCAAGTTTACGAGAAAGCGCGGAGCCCGCCGGACGCGAGAGCATCACGGCGGGCCTTCGGCCGTCTGTGCGCTAGGCCCAGAGCGCGGCGACCGCGAAGATGGGCACCAGCGCCAGCGCCGCGAGCGCTCCGAGGAGCCAGCCCGCCAGCGTCACACTGCTCGTGATGATGCCGCCGATCGCCAGGCCTCGCCCCGACGACTCCCTACGTAGGGAGAGGATGCCGAGAATGAGTCCCGCGACGGCGAAAACAGGCTGGAAGCCCATTCCGATCGACGCGACGCCAAACGCCAGCGCAAGAATTCCCAGCACACGGTCGGTGGGAGTAGCAGTAGCAGGGCTAGGCGTGGTGGGGCTGGGCGTGGTGGGAGCTGTCGTTGTCATATCTCAAAATTACGCAGGCAGGCGTCAATCCGATATCTGGCTAACCCCCGGAATGACGCGGAGGGAATCCGCCTCCGCCACCCAACGGGAATACGCTCACAGCATGATCCACTCCGTCGTCCTGGTGCACGGCTTGCGCACCTCCGCGACGATGTGGCGGGCCCAGGTCGAGGCACTCGAGGCCGCCGGTCACCAGGCCGTCGCCGTCGACCTTCCCGGCCATGGCTCGCGGATCGGCTCGAGATTCACGCTGGCCGGGGCCGTCGACACTATTGCTCACGCCGTGGATAGTGCCGCCCACCCCGTGCTGCTCTGCGGCTTCTCGCTCGGCGGATACGCGGCCATCCACTATGCCGGGGCTGGCCCGCGACCCATTGTCGGCCTTGTTGCCGCGAGCTGCGGCACCCAGCCTCACCGGCTGATCCTCGACGCATGGCGCTTGGCAGCACGGGCAATTCACCGGCTGCCCGACCGGGGCCTCGCGCTCAACAACTGGGCGGTGCGCGCGGCCGTGAAAGATGCTGCCCTCGCCGACGACATCATTCGTGGTGGAGTCGCACTCGACGTGATGGATGACGCGCTGCTCGAGCTTCGCCAGTTGCATCCGATCTCCTCGCTCAGCCGAATCGACGTGCCCGTTGTCTTCATCAACGGAACCCTCGACCACTTCCGACTGCAGGAACGCCAGTACGCGGCGGCAGCGCCTGTGGCGCGGCTCGTGCACATCCCCGGTGCGACCCACATGGTGTCGGTGACGCGGTCGGCAGCGTTCACCCGAGTGCTGCTGGGGGCGCTGGAGGGCCCGGGATAGGCCGGGGTGTGGGTGGCGGCCGTCGTGTTCCTCGGTCGCAGGTTCCCTCGGCGCTGTGGTCGCGCGATTGCCATAGCTCCACCGCGCTGGTAATGTTGCTCGTTGGCTCGCGCGGGGTTTCTGGCCCCGCGAACCGCAGTCGGGATCACACAGGGCCCGCCGTCTCATGACAGCAGTTCCCCTGGCGCACAACACCTGGCCGCCCAGACTGCCTCACGAACGATCATTCATTAGAACCAGCAATCACACGAACGAGAAGGTACAACACCGTGGCAAATATCAAGTCGCAGATCAAGCGCATCCTGACGAACAAGAAGTCACAGGATCGCAACCGCGCTGTCAAAAGCGAGGTCAAGACCGCCGTCAGGGCTACGCGCGAGGCCATCTCTGCCGGCGACAAAAAGGTTGCCGCTGCCGCCCTCGTCGTGGCCGCCAAGAAGCTCGATAAGGCCGCGGCCAAGGGCGTCATCCACCAGAACCAGGCCGCCAACCGCAAGTCGGCCATGGCCAAGCAGGTTGCCTCGCTGTAATCACGTTCTTCATGACAACGCCCTCGCCGTCGGCGGGGGCGTTGTGCTTGTGTCGGGCTCGCTCTTCGGAGACACCGCGCGGCTAGAGCCCGCGACCCGCGATCACGGCGACCATGCGCTCCAGCGCGAAGACCGGGTCGCGACCAAGGCCCTTGATCTGGGCATCCGTTGCGGCGATAGCCTCGATGCAGTTGCCGAGGCCATCTTCGTTCCATCCCTGAAGATCGCGGCGCCCCCGATCTATTTGCCAGGGGGCAAGGCCCAGCTTCGAGGCGAGTTGGCTGGCCGGAGCGGTCATGCCCGAGATTTTTGCCATGGTGCGCAACTTCGATGCGAATGCGGCCACGATCGGAACCGGATCCGCACCCGACGACAGAGCGTGGCGCAGTAGGACGAGAGCCTCGCCCGTGCGGCCTGCGATTGCCGCATCCGCCACCGTGAATGCCGTCGTCTCAACCCGGCCCGAATAGTATCGCTCGACCGTCATCTCGGTGATCTCGTCGCTGTCATCGGCGAGCAGCTGCTGGCAGGCTGAGGCAAGCTCCGCCAGATCATCAGAAAACGCTGCCACCAGAGCGCGAATCGCCCCGCCGGTCACCCTGCGACCCGCGGCAGCGAACTCGGAGGCGGCAAACTCCGTCTTCTCGGTGTCTTTCTTTAACTCGAGGCACGCGATCTCAATGCCGCTCCCGGCCCCGCCGCGAATCGAGTCGAGGAGTCTTTTGCCCCGCACACCCCCGGCGTGGCGCAGTACCAGGTACGTGTCGTCGGCCGGCCTCGCGAGATAGGCGATCGTCTCGGTGATGAAGGCGTCAGTGCACTTCTCCACATTCACGACCCGGATCAGCCGTGGCTCGTTAAAGAGCGATGGGCTCGCCAGGGTGATGAGTTCACCCGGCGAATACTGGTCGGCTTCGATGTCGTGGATCTCGAGACTGGGATCTTCGGCCTTCAGGATGTCGCGCAGAGACCGAATCGCCCGGTCAGCGAGAAAGGCCTCTGTGCCGCTGACCAGCACAACCGGTGCGGGCCGAACTCTATTGAACGCCAGCTGGGGAATCGCAATTTTGGTGGCTGCCACCGAGTCAGCATATTGTGCCGAACCGACATCGGCGGCACGAGACTAACGCTCGGTCCAGACCGAGACTGCTCCTGGCTTTTCCCCCGGTGACAGCAGAATGAGTCCGCGCTTATCGGTTCGCTCCGGTGTGGTCGCCGTACCGGCCAGACTCTCGAGAAGTGCGTCGGCGGGATGCCCGTAGCCAATATGTGCGCCGACGCCGACCCGCCCCACCACCGCGTGAACCCGCGCGTAGAGTTGCGGGTCCGGCTCAGCCCAGCCGGGGGGGGGTACGTTCACC
>NZ_JANLVV010000127.1:0-11181 GCF_031364185.1 Salinibacterium sp.
CTGACCGTCGGTGGGGGAGTTCGCAGCGCCGACGATGTCGCCCGGCTCCAGGCCCACGGGGCAGACAAAGTCGGAGTTAATAGCGCAGCTATCGCCCGGCCCGCACTGCTGGGAGAGATCGCCGACAGGTTCGGCGCGCAGGCCCTGGTGCTGTCGCTCGACGTGAAACGCAGTGGCGGACGATTCGTCGTCACCACGCATGGCGGCCGCACCGAGACCGACCTCGATGCACTTACCTGGGCGCGTGAGGCCATCGAACGGGGCGTGGGGGAATTGCTCGTAAATTCGATTGATGCCGATGGCACTAAACAGGGGTTCGATCTCGAACTGATCGCCGCGATGCGCGAGATCAGCTCTGTACCGCTGATCGCGAGCGGGGGAGCCGGAGCCGTCGGACACTTTGCGCCCGCGATCGCCGCCGGTGCCGACGCGGTGCTTGCCGCCTCTGTGTTCCACACCGGAGAATTGACGGTGAGCGATGTCAAGCGCGCCCTCGACGACGCTGGGATGATAGTGCGATGAGCGAGCTGACAGCAGACACGGTTGGTGCGGTGATTGAGCGCGCGACATTCGACCGGGACGGGCTCGTGCCCGCCGTCATCCAGCAATGGGACAGCAAAGACGTGCTGATGGTGGGCTATATGAACGCCGAGGCACTGCGGCGCACGCTGACCGAGGGACGCGTAACTTTTTGGAGCCGTAGCCGCGGCGAGTTCTGGCGCAAGGGTGACACCAGTGGCCATGCGCAGTACGTCCGCGCGGCGTCCCTCGACTGCGACGGGGACACGGTGCTCGTGACCGTCGACCAGCACGGTCCCGCCTGCCACACCGGTGCGCACGCCTGTTTCGATGTCGACCCACTCACCCCCAGAATCGGCGTTCCTGATGCATAACACGACAACAGCCGCGGATTTCACGGCGCGACTGGAAGCCGGCCATCGGGTCGTCCCCGTGATCAGGGAGATCTTCGCTGACGGTGAAACCCCTGTCGGCGTCTACCGCAAGCTCGCTGCAGGAAAACCTGGCACGTTCCTGCTCGAGTCGGCCGAGCAGGGTGGCATCTGGTCACGCTTCTCCTTCGTCGGCGTTTCCAGCTTCGGCGTGTTGACCCAGGATGGCGACACGGCCACGTGGCTCGACTATGGACTGCCCGTCGAGCGCGCGCTTGGCGCCGAGCATCCCAGCGCACCGCTAGACGCCCTCACGCACCTCTACGAGCGCTGGAGCACACCGCACGTGCCCGGGCATCCGCCACTGACCGGGGGGCTGGTCGGTTTCATCGGGTGGGAAGCCGTGCGCCAGCTCGAGCGATTGCCGGGCATCCCACCAGCAGATTTCAGTGTGCCTGGGCAGGCACTGAGCTTCGTTTCCGAACTCGTGGTGCTCGACCATCGATTCGGCACGGTGATGCTCATCGCGGCCGCGCTCAATGACGGCACGATCGAGCGCGACGTGGTGTGGGGCGACGCCCAACGCCGGCTGGATGCGATGCAGGACGCCATCGCCAAGCCCACCCAGGCGTGGCTGGCCGAGGTTGACCTGTCGATCGCCCCAAACCCGATCCCTCGCACCGAGCCGGCCGAGTTCCTCGCAGCGATCCAGCGCTCGAAGCAGTTCATCCGCGACGGCGACGTCTTCCAGGTCGTGATCTCCCAGCGTTTCGATCACGAGATCACGGCCGAGCCGATCGACGTCTACAGGGTGTTGCGCACACTCAACCCCTCTCCGTACATGTACCTGCTCACGCTTGTGGATACCGCGGGCGAACCGTACTCGATTGTGGGCGCGAGCCCCGAGGCGCTTGTGAAGGTCTCGGGGGACAGGGTCTACATGCACCCGATCGCAGGCTCTCGACCGCGTGGTGACACACCCGAACGTGATCTCGAGCTGGCCGAGGAACTGCTGGCTGACCGCAAGGAGCAAGCCGAGCACCTCATGCTCGTCGACCTGGCACGCAACGACCTCCAAAAGGTCTGCCTGCCGGGCACGGTTGAGGTGACCGAATTCATGCAGGTCGAGCGATTCAGTCACATCATGCATCTGGTCTCCTCGGTCGAGGGCGACCTTAATGCGGAGGCAAGTTCGATCGACGTGTTGCGCGCGACGTTCCCGGCGGGCACCCTCTCGGGTGCGCCAAAGCCCCGCGCGCTCGAAATCATCGACGAACTCGAGCCCGCCCAGCGCGGGGTCTATGGGGGAGTCGTCGGCTACTTTGACTTCGCCGGGGATGCGGATCTCGCGATCGCGATCCGCACAGCGACGATCGTCGGCGGCCTCGCGAGAGTGCAGGCCGGCGCCGGCCTGGTGGCTGACTCCGACCCGTCGGCCGAGCAGCTGGAGTCGCAGAACAAGGCCGCGGCGCCGTTGCGGGCGATCGCCGTCGCCAACGCGATGCGTCGCATCCTGTGACCTCCGCCCGGCTTAAACTACTGCTCATCCTTGCTGGGGCAGCGGGTGGCGGGCTTGTGCTCCTGAGTTGGACGCAGCCCTGGTTCGGTCTCATCCTCGACGGCGGGCAGCCGCTGGAGGTGGCCGGGCAGACCGCGTCCCCCGGTCTCTCGGCGCTGGGGCTGGCCTGCCTCGCTCTGGCCGGCGCTCTCACGATCGCGGGCAGGGTGTTGAGGGTGGCACTCGGAGTGGTTGAAACGCTGATGGGCGTCGTCGTCGTGGTGACGGCGGCATCCGCGCTGGGGAGTCCGGTGTCCGCGTCGGCATCCGCGGTCACGGCCGCCACGGCCGTGAGCGGCAGCGCATCCATCGCCGAGGTCGTCGTCTCGATTACGACGTCCGGATGGCCGTGGTTGGCTATCGCGGCCGGCGTGCTGATCACTCTGGTCGGTATCGGGGTGGTCGCACTGTCGCCGCGCTGGCCGGGCCCTACTCGTAAATACGGCACCAGCGGGGCCGTCGAGACCGACGACACCGCCACCACCCTCGGAGCGTGGGATTCCCTCACGGGCGGCTCCGATCCGACAATCCACTGACCTCCGCGCGAGCGTCTAGCGCCGGGGCATCCCGCTAGAATTGGTATGCACACCACAGAATGGAGCACGATGAGCATCGAGTCTGAGCCTGGCCACGGAAACTCCCCGGCGGCCTGGACGGCGGTGATCATCATGCTGATTGCCTTCGCGATCGGCACGCTGGCATTCTGGTTCACCATCACCTGGCTTGTGATCGCTTCGGCATGCCTGCTGGTCGCGGGTGCTCTCACCGGGTTTGTCCTGGGCAGGCTCGGTTACGGTGTCGGTGGCGATAAGCTCACCCCGACAACTCGCGGCTAATGCTCGCCGACCTGGTCGCCGGGGCTCTTGCTGACGCTTCGGCCCGTCGATCGGTGCGAAGCCTCGCCGCTCTCGAAGCCGTCGCGACTGATCGCGCGCCCGCCCTCGATGTGCTCGCTGCTCTCGCTCCTCGGGAGGGTGTTCACGTCATCGCCGAAATCAAGCGCGCCAGCCCCTCTCGAGGCCAGCTTGCCGAGATCACCGACCCCGCATCCCTCGCCAAGGCCTACCAGGTCGGCGGCGCAAGCGCGATCAGCGTGCTGACCGAGGGTCGCCGCTTCGGTGGTTCGCTTCAGGATCTCGAGGACGTCCGGGCCGCGGTATCCATCCCGGTGCTGCGCAAGGATTTCATCGCCGAGCCTTATCAGGTGCTGGAGGCTCGCGCAGCGGGCGCCGACATGGTGCTACTGATCGTGGCGACGCTCGACCAGCCAACGCTGGCCAGCCTCTTCCGCCTCATCAACGAGTTGGGAATGACCCCGCTCGTCGAGGCGCACTCCGCCGATGAGGTCGATCGCGCGCTCGATCTCGGAGCCGACATCGTGGGCGTGAATGCTCGCGATCTCAGTACCTTCGAGCTCGATCGCGACCTGTTTGGCTCGCTCGCCGAGATGATCCCAAGCGGTGTCATCAGGGTGGCGGAATCCGCCGTGACGACCTCAGCCGATGTCGCCCACTATCGCAGCGCTGGAGCCGATGTTGTGCTCGTCGGCGAAGCACTTGTCACCAACGGTGACCCCGTCCACACACTGAGGGAGTTCCTGGCATCATGAAGCTTCGCGACGAACTGGGGCCGTACTTCGGCGAATTCGGCGGACGATTTGTTCCCGAGTCGCTCATCGCCGCGCTGGACGAGCTGGATGCCGCCTACACCGCCGCAAAGATCGACCCCTCGTTCGCGGCCGAACTCACGGAACTGCACAGGACCTACAGCGGCCGCCCTTCGATCATCACCGAGGTGCCCAGATTCGCCGAGCACGCGGGTGGCGCACGCGTCATCTTGAAGCGCGAAGATCTGAACCACACGGGATCACACAAGATCAACAACGTGCTCGGGCAGGCGCTTCTCACGAAACGCATCGGCAAGTCACGCGTGATCGCCGAGACGGGAGCGGGGCAGCACGGTGTTGCGACCGCGACCGCCGCGGCACTCTTCGGCCTTGAGTGCGTCATCTACATGGGGGAGGTCGACACCGAGCGCCAGGCGCTGAATGTGGCACGCATGAGGCTGCTCGGCGCCGAGGTTGTGTCCGTGACTACGGGTTCACGCACCCTCAAAGACGCGATCAACGAGGCCTATCGCGAGTGGGTCACGAGCGTGGACACGACAAACTACATCTTCGGCACGGTCGCGGGGCCCCACCCGTTTCCGACAATGGTGCGCGATTTTCAGAAGATCATTGGCGAGGAAGCACGCCAGCAGGTGCTGGAGCTCACCGGTAGACTGCCGGATGCCGTGACCGCCTGCGTCGGCGGGGGCAGCAACGCGATGGGCATCTTCCACGCATTCCTCGACGACCCGGATGTCGCGCTCTATGGCTACGAGGCGGCCGGGGATGGTCACCTCACTGAACGCCACGCGGCCACCATCACTCGCGGTCGCCCCGGGGTTCTTCATGGAGCACGCAGTTACCTGCTGCAGGACGAAGACGGGCAGACTATCGAGTCACACTCCATCTCGGCCGGGCTGGATTACCCCGGCATCGGCCCCGAGCACTCGTGGCTTCACGACATTGGGCGTGCCACCTATCTGCCCATCACGGACGATGAGGCAATGCAGGCGTTGCGACTGTTGAGCCGCACGGAGGGCATTATTCCGGCGATCGAGTCTGCCCACGCGCTGGCAGGAACTCTCGAGCTTGGCAAGCAGCTGGGGCCGGAATCGGTCATCCTCGTCAACCTGAGCGGTCGTGGCGACAAAGACATGGAGACGGCGGCCAAGTACTTCGACATTCTCGACACGGCAGCGCTGGCCGCCGAGGACGAAGCCCCGCTCGAGCCAGCACGGCCCGGAGTCGAGAGGTGAGCCTCGTCGAATCGACGATTGCCGCTCGCAAAGCGGCAGGCTCAGGTGCACTCATTGGCTACCTTCCGGCGGGATTTCCCGACCTGCAGTCCAGCATCGACGCCGCCGTTGCCCTCGCGGAGAACGGCGTCGACATCATCGAGCTCGGCATTCCCTACTCCGATCCGGTGATGGATGGCCTCGTCATTCAGCACGCAACCCAGCAGGCGCTCGAGGGCGGATTCAGGCTGGGACATGCCTTCGAGGCCGTTGCCGCTATCACCTCCAGAGTGGATGCCCCGGTGCTGGTGATGACCTATTTCAACCCCGTGTTCCAGTACGGCGTCGAACGGTTCGCCGACGATCTCGTGGCGGCAGGCGGGGCGGGCCTAATTACCCCGGATTTGGTCGCAGACGAGGCAGACCCCTGGCTCGCCGCCTCCGACCGGACCGGGCTCGACCGTGTCTTTCTTGCGGCTCCCTCATCGTCGGAGGCGCGACTCGAGCTCGCGGTCCAGAAAAGCCGCGGTTTCGTCTACGCGGTCTCGACCATGGGCATTACCGGTGCGCGTGCAGATGTCGATACCGCGGCGCGCGGGCTGGTCTCGAGGCTCCGCAGTGCGGGGGCCACGAGCGCCTGCGTCGGGGTAGGCATCTCCAACGCAGGTCAGGTGCGTGAGGTGCTCAGGTATGCCGATGGTGCAATCGTGGGGTCTGCCCTGGTGACGGCTCTGGCCGACGGCGGAGTGAGCGCTGTCGCTCGAACTGCCGCCGCCCTCGCAGCGGGTACGCTTGCCTAGTTCTTTCCCGCTCTCCGGCTGGCCGAAGTCTCACACGCAGCCCATCGCAGAAAGGTGACCGGTATGCCCCTTCTGCCGCTCAGCATTCCCAGCCCGCCAGAACAATGGCAGATCCCGATCAACATCCCGATCGGGTGGCTGCATTCGGTCCTTCCGATAGTCGGCGAGAACCAGGTCATCGCGATTCACACCTACGCCCTGTGCATCCTGGCCGGCATCATTGCCGCCACCATGCTCGTGAACAGCCGGCTGAAGCGTCGGGGCGCCGAGCCCGGAATCGTGCTCGACGTCATCATCTGGGCCGTTCCCCTGGGCCTGGTCGGCGCCCGCGCGTACCACGTTCTGACCCATCCGGCGGACTATTTCTTCGACGGAGCGGACCCGTGGGAGGTCATCCGGATCTGGAATGGCGGTAACGCTCTGTTCGGCTCTCTGATCGGAGGCGCTGTGGGAGCGTGGATCGGCTGCAAGCTCTCCGGCATTCGATTCTGGACCTTTGCGGACGCGCTGGCGCCGGCGATGCTTCTGGCGCAGGCGATGGGCCGTCTCGGCAATTACTTCAACCACGAACTTTTCGGGCAGCCGACCGATCTGCCCTGGGGGCTCGAGGTCGAGTCCACCAATTCCGCATTCCCGGTCGGACTCGCCGAAGGCACACTCTTTCATCCCACGTTCCTGTACGAAATGATCTGGAATGTTGTCGGAATCGTCTTCCTGTTCACCATGGAGCGTCGGTATCGACTCGTGACGAAGACTGTGGTGGGGCTCTCTATCCCGGTGCCGGTGGGCGACCCGGTGGCCCGGCTCCAGTGGGGCAAGGTCTGGGCGCTCTACATGATCTGGTACGGGGTGGGCAGAGCCTGGTTCGAGTCGATTAGGGTCGATCCCAGCGAGGTGTTCTTGGGCATCCGCACGAACGTCTGGGGCGCGATCGCGGCGATCATCCTGGGTGTCATCCTCTTCGGCTACCAGTCTCGTCGCCACCCCGGCGTCGAGCCGAGCGCGTACGTCCCCGGCCGCGAGTGGAAACCAGACGGTGCTGTAGACTTGAAACAGACCTACTCGGACAGTGACGAACCCGGCGATGAAGCCCTCGCATCCGCCGATGAGGCCTCGACCGACAAGCTCGCCACAAGCGGCTCAGGTACGACTCGCTCCTAAATAATCCGGGCGAATTTTCCCTCTGGGCCGCCGACGTCCCCCACCGCAAGTCAAAGTGTGCCACTGGCACCATTGTGAGGACGGTTGCTATGGCTCTCACGCCAGCATTCGAGCGCTTCAGCTCGGTACCGCGTGCTGCGGGACTGTACGATCCCCGACGCGAACGTGATGCCTGTGGCCTTGCCATGGTCGCAACGCTCCGCGGAACCGCGGGCCACGACATCATCGACACGGCACTGGGGGCGCTGCGTAACCTCGAGCATCGCGGCGCCGTCGGTTCTGATGCCGGCACAGGCGATGGTGCGGGCATTGTCACCCAGATTCCAGATGAGTTCCTGCGTGCGGTGGTTGAGTTCGAATTGCCGACGGTCGGGCGGTACATCGTCGGAATGGCCTTTCTCCCCACAGACGAAGCCGAGCGGGAGGCGATCAAAGCCAGCGTTGCTGCACTCGCCAGTGAGGAGAACCTGCGCGTCCTCGGCTGGCGCGATGTGCCGGTCGAACCCGGTAACCTCGGCACCCTCGCCCGGGGCGCCATGCCGTCGTTCGAGCAGGTCTTCCTGCAGTCGACTCGCGCTGACGCCAAGGGTCCCGTCGGCGGTATGGAGCTTGAACGCCAGGCCTTCCGCCTACGCAAACGTGCCGAACACGAGGTGCACGCCTACTTTCCCTCGCTCTCCGCCCGCACCCTGGTCTATAAGGGAATGGTCACCACCCTGCAGCTTGAGCCGTTCTACCCGGATCTCTCAGACCCACGCTTCATGTCGAAGCTTGCACTGGTCCATTCGCGATATTCCACTAACACGTTCCCCTCATGGCCGCTGGCCCAGCCGTTTCGGATGATCGCCCATAATGGCGAGATCAACACCGTTCAGGGCAACCGAAACTGGATGCGCGCTCGACAGTCCCAACTCGAAAGCGATGTGCTGGGCGACATCCGGTCTATCCTTCCGATCAATACCGACGGCGCGAGCGACTCTGCTTCGTTTGATGAGGTCGTCGAACTGCTCAACCTCGCCGGTCGCTCGCTGCCGCACGCAATGATGATGATGGTGCCGGAGGCGTACGAAAACCAGACGGATGTCGACCCTGCTCGACGCGCCTTCTACGAATACCATTCGATGCTCATGGAGCCGTGGGACGGCCCGGCCGCACTCGTGTTCACCGACGGATCACTCGTCGGCGCGACCCTCGACCGCAACGGACTCCGCCCGGGTCGTTACCTCGTCACCGACGACGGACTGGTCGTTCTCGCCAGCGAGATCGGCGTGCTCGACATCGAGCCGAGCCGGGTAGTTCGTAAAGGACGACTGCGGCCCGGCAAGATGTTCCTCGTCGACACGGTCCAGGGTCGCATCATCGAAGACGACGAGATCAAAGCCGAACTCGCTGGTGCCGAGCCGTGGGGTGAGTGGCTCGAGTCTGGCCGCATAGCGCTCAAAGATCTGCCGCAACGCGAGCACATCGTGCACACTCCGGCATCCGTGAATCGTCGACAGCGCACCTTTGGCTACACCGAGGAGGAGGTGCGGATGCTCATTATGCCGATGGCGCAGAACGCTGCCGAACCACTCGGCGCGATGGGTTCTGACACGCCTATCGCGGTGCTCTCCGACCGCCCGCGTCTGCTGTTCGACTACTTTACTCAGCAGTTCGCCCAGGTGACCAACCCCCCGCTCGATTCGATCAGGGAAGAGGTCGTCACCTCGATGAAGTCGGGGCTGGGGCCGGAGCGCAATCTGCTTGCCGCCACCCCGGAGCATGCCCGGCAGATTACCCTCGATTTCCCCGTCATCGACAATGACGAATTGGCGAAAATCCAGCATTTCGAGACCGCAAGTGGTCGTCGTCCCACTGTCACCCTGCGCTCGCTCTATCGCGTCGATAAAGGCCCTAAGGCCATGGAGAAGCGCCTCGCGAAAATGTGCGCAGAGGTGGATGAGGCCATCCGCAATGGTGCCCAGTTCATCGTCATCTCCGATCGCGACTCCAATAAAGACCGCGCACCCATCCCCTCGCTACTGGCTCTCGCGGCGGTGCATCACCACCTCATTCGCGAAGAGAACCGCATGAAAGTTGGGCTCATCGTCGAAGCGGGAGATGTGCGCGAAGTGCACCACGTCGCCCTCCTTGTCGGCTACGGCGCATCCGCCATCAACCCCTACCTCGCAATGGAAACGGCAGAGGAACTCGTTCGCAGCGGAATGATCCAGGGACTCACCGCGGAGAAGGCGGTCAAGAACCTGATTAAGGGCCTCGGCAAGGGGGTTCTGAAGATCATGTCGAAAATGGGTATCTCGGTTGTCGGCTCCTACGCTGGTGCGCAGGCCTTCGAGGCGGTCGGCCTCGGTCAGGCCTTCGTAGACCAGTACTTCACCGGTACCTCGAGCCTGCTCGGGGGAGTGGGCATCGAGGTGATCGCCGCCGAAAGTGCGGCTCGCCACGCATCGGCATACCCGGAAGATGGCGCCACGAGCGCACACGAGCGACTGTCTACCGGTGGCGAATACCAGTGGCGACGGGAAGGGCCGCCGCACCTGTTCAACCCCGAAACGGTGTTCCGCCTGCAACATGCGACCCGCTCACGCCGCTATGACATCTTCCGCGAGTACACCAAGCTCGTAGACGATCAGGCCGAGAACCTGATGACGCTGAGAGGTCTCTTCACGATCAAGGAAGGTGTTCGACCGGTCGTGCCCCTCGACGAGGTCGAGCCCGTCGAGTCGATCGTCACGCGCTTCAACACTGGCGCCATGAGCTACGGCTCGATCAGCCAGGAAGCACACGAGACCATGGCCATCGCCATGAACCAGCTCGGCGGGCGATCCAACACCGGTGAGGGCGGCGAGGATGTGGATCGGCTGCTCGACCCGAAACGCCGCAGCGCGATCAAGCAGGTCGCATCTGGTCGGTTCGGAGTCACCAGCATGTATCTCACGCATGCCACAGACATCCAGATCAAAATGGCCCAGGGCGCGAAGCCCGGTGAAGGTGGGCAGTTGCCCGCAGGCAAGGTCTACCCCTGGATCGCACGCACCCGGCATGGCACGGCCGGCGTCGGGCTGATCTCGCCCCCACCCCATCACGACATTTACTCCATCGAAGACCTCAAGCAGTTGATTTTCGACCTGAAGCGGGCGAATCCGGTCGCTCGCGTGCACGTGAAGCTGGTCAGCCAATCGGGTATCGGGGCTGTGGCCGCGGGAGTCACGAAGGCACTAGCCGACGTCGTTCTGGTGTCAGGACACGACGGTGGAACGGGCGCAAGTCCGCTGAACTCCCTCAAGCATGCCGGCACCCCGTGGGAAATCGGCCTGGCCGAAACCCAGCAGACTCTGATGCTGAACGGCATGCGTGATCGTGTCGTTGTGCAGGTCGACGGGCAAATGAAGACGGGCCGTGATGTCATCATCGGTGCTCTTCTCGGCGCCGAAGAATATGGGTTTGCCACGGCGCCACTCGTGGTGTCCGGGTGCATTCTGATGAGGGTGTGCCATCTTGACACCTGTCCGGTGGGGGTCGCGAGCCAAAACCCCGAGCTTCGTGCTCGATTCACGGGCAAGCCCGAATACATCATTAATTTTTTCGAATTTCTCGCCCAGGAGGTGCGCGAATATCTGTCACAGCTCGGCTTCCGCACGCTGGATGAGGCAATCGGGCACAGCGAACTGCTGGATTCCGATCGCGCCGTCGAACACTGGAAGGCGGATGGACTCGACCTGAGCCCGGTATTTACCGGCCCGAAGTTCAGCGACGACGAACCGCGCATCAACCGTGTCAGCCAGAATCACGAGCTCGAGAAGCACTTCGACCAGCAACTCATCAGGCTCAGCGCGGATGCTCTCGAAAACGGCACGCCCGTGGTTATCGAGCTCCCCATCCGCAACACGGAGCGCGCCGTCGGCACCATGCTAGGTCACGAGGTGACACT
>NZ_JANLVV010000153.1:0-2226 GCF_031364185.1 Salinibacterium sp.
GCTAACCTCGCCATCCGCGGTCGACTGCTCGGGCCGATAGCCACCGGCCAACTCGAGGCTGCCATCGCCCTGCAACCCGCGCTGCTCAGCATCAACGGCGGGGGCAATGACATCATGCGTCCCCGGGTCTCGATCGACTCGATAGCCGACCAGCTTCTTGAGGCGGTCGAGACAGCGCGGGGCGCTGGAATCCATGTGGTGTTGGCCAGCGGGGCCAACCCGACCCGTCACATCCCCCTCGGGCCCGCCATCGAGAAGCGGGGCAACCAGCTGGCCCGCGCCGTTGGCCAGCGCCTGCCGCGAGAGGGCGTCACCTGGGTCGACAACTGGGCCGATGCCGAGCTTGCCCGCCTGCACTACTGGTCGGTTGACAAGCTGCACTTGAATGCGGCCGGGCATGCGCGGGTTGCCGGTAACGTGCTCGCTGCCCTCGGCATCCCCATCCACTCCACCGCGGCGGTTGAGAATGATATTGCGCGCCCCCGAAACTCCGCCTACTGGCGTGAATATGTGCTGCCCTGGGTCGGTCGGCGGCTCACCGGCCGCTCTTCTGGAGACAACCGCGAGCCTAAGAGCGCGACCCTGCAGCCGGTCGTGCCAACGAGTCGGTAGTTGCGCGGCGCCCCTGTGCGGCCCCGGCGGACGCCCCCCCACTCAAATAGAATCACTACCACAGCCTGACCCCGTCGTTGTGGATGTCCCGACACCGCCTCGCTACGGTAGAACCCTTACCCAGCACTCCGAGGGGAATTTAGTACCGGCAGAACAACAATTTAAAGTGCGCCGGAGAATCGCCCGTGACTACGGCAATGTTTCGACCCGGCTCTTTCACGGTAGGTAAGTGTTCTACAGCCTCGAGTTAGAGTTCGCGCCAATCGGCAGCAGCCAAATGAAGGAGAATTTCGCTCGAGTGTGTGGTGAGCCCTGGAAACCAGGGACCCGGAGCGGGGTTGTCCTTCATTTGGTCGGCGACCGTGAGGCGGGCTGCGTGGGCGGCATCCTTCTAGCCGTCTCGGATTGCCGCGATGACCTGGTCGACGATCTCTCGGGCCTGCGACTCGGTCATTCCGTAGATGTGAGAGGCGGTGAGCAGCACCGCAATGTTGCTGGTCTTCGTGCCGGCGCGGCCATACGCCATTACCTGCTTTGCGGTCTCTCCGGGGCGTGCGCCGGGTGCCAGGTCATGTGCGGGCGTGAGCGTGAGCTCACGGCCGTCCCAGAATCATGGTCATTTTCGCTCCGGCCGTGCCGTCAGCATGCGGGAGATACCCAGGGCGAGTATCCCGAGCGCGGAAGAAACTATTGTGCGCAGGAACATGGTACAAATACCATCACCCTGAGCAGTCCATCGGCGCAAGAGAGCGACCATGGAACAGATCGTCAAGATTCGCGTTGCACGACGTCACATCGCAGCAGTGGTGATGCTCGCCCTGGTTGCCAGCGGGGCTGGCGTTTTCGCGCTGCCCGCAGCGTGGGGTGTAACCACTACTGTCCCGTTGAATCCCAGGAGTGCGGTCGCGCCTCCCACTGTCCTGATGGCCGCGGCCGGTAATCTCGCCGGCGGCGCTGCCGTAGTAAACCCGTCGCCCCCGAAGCATTTCTGGATATCAGGGTTCGATTCACCTTCCCAAACGGTCGCGTGGTCGGTGAGCAGCGTCACTGCCGCCAGTTACCACGTCGACGTGCTCGTCGACGGGCCTGTCGGCGCGACCTTCGCCGTGCAGGTCGACGGATCGTAGGCATTGCAGATCGTCAAATGAGGATGCCGCGTGGGTGCGCATCGACGCCGGCTCGATAGCCGTACCCGCAGGCACGAGCTCGATCACCATGAGCAGAATCAGCGGGGGAAACGGCACTGCCTCGATCAAGTCGATCGAACTGGTGTCGGCCGCTCCGTGGGCAGGATTCCAACAACGGGTCGCCGAATTCAAGCTGGCATCGTCTGCCACCCGCGATCAGTTCTCGAAATCGGGGCTCGGCCTGATGTTCCAGTACGGCCCGTGGTCGCACCCCTCGACGGGCGCTAATCCCGACATCGAGACCCACACCAACGCCTTCGACGTCAACGCCTTTGCCGACCTGGTGCAGAGCACCGGCGCCGGCCATGACATCTGGTCGGTCTCCTGGTGGACCTACCAGATGCAGGCACCCATCTCTTCCGTCGATGCTGTCGTAGGCAATGGGGCCCGCACGGCCACCCGGGATCTCATCGGCGCGCTCGCCGAT
>NZ_JANLVV010000248.1:0-2007 GCF_031364185.1 Salinibacterium sp.
ACCAGTCTCGGCGGCGAGGCGAGTAATCTGGCCAACCAGCTTGGGTATGTCGCGCGCACGTTTCGGCGCAGGATGATCGTGATGGTGATCGCGGACGACCGGCCCATTACGGCAGCCGAGCAGCGACTCGTGAAACGGCTCTCCGTTCAGCACGAGATGCTGTGGCTCACCATCGCCGACGCGGACCTCATGCGGTCAGACTGGGCGGGCAGCGGGATGTACGACGTGGCGGATTCTGTGCAGCTGCCGGGTTTTGTGCGGGAGGACGCTGCGCTCAGGGTCGCGTTTGGTAGCACGATCACGGCCGCGGCGGTGACATCGGAAGAGCTTTTCGAGAGCCTCACGATCTCGAGCCGCCGGATCACCTCTTCGGCGGGAGTCGTGCCCGGGCTGTTCCGGCTGCTGGAGGCGCATAAACATGCCAGACGGTAGCGAGTTCCTGCCCCCGGTGCCATACCAGCCTTTGTGGGGCATCATCGGATGTGCGTTGCTGCTCGCGGTGGCCGCATGGTACGTGTTCCTGTTCGTCTCGACGCGGGCGAGCCGCGTGCCCCAGCGGGTCTCGGAGCAGGTCGATCTGACGACTGCACGCACCACGGAGTCGGTGCGCACCCATTACCTCCAGCTCATCGACGAGACGCGTATCGCCCATGCGAGTGGGGCCGTGGATTCGAGGGACGCCCATCACCAGCTCAGCCTTCTCGTGCGGTCGTACGTGACCGAGCGCGAGGGTCGGCAGACCGTGCAAATGACCCTCAGCGACCTGCGATCGACGCCGTTTCTTCCCCTCACCAAGGCTGTTGAGAAGATGTACCCAGGTTCGTTCGGGGCCGGTGAAAGGGGCAGCGTGGACGAAGCCGTAACCGAGGCCAGGCGGATGGTGTCCACATGGCGTTGATCGCGTGGTGGGCTCCACTGGCTTGGCTCGGTGCCGTAGGTGCCGTGGTCGCCCTGATGGTGGGGTGCCACCGGCGTCGGAGCACGACGCGGGCTGGCATCCCCATCGCCCATCGCGAGAGGCTGACGGCACTACCCGCGTATCGCGCCGCGCTGGCCAGGTACCGGATGCTCGTGGCCGGGTTTATCGTGTGCCTGGTCGCCCTCATTGCCGCTGGCGCACTCCTGACCGCCCGGCCAGCGACGGTCTCACTCGTCACGCCCGACCTGAATAATCGCGACATCGTGCTCTGCCTGGATGTCTCGGGTTCGATGATCAACTATGACGCCGCGGTTCTCGACGTGTTCCAGGAGCTCGCCACCGAATTCACGGGTGAGAGGATCAGTCTTGTGGTGTTCAACGCCTCCGCTGTCACGTATTTTCCGCTCACCGCAGATTACGAATACATCTCCTCGCAGCTGACGCGGCTGACCCACGAATTCGACGATCCTGATGCCCCGTACTACCGTGGCACCCTGCTCGGCAATGGCTCTTCACTGGTGGGAGATGGGCTCGCCTCGTGCGTGGTCCGGTTCGACCAGGCCGACTCTGACAGGTCTCGCTCGGTGATCCTCGTGACCGACAACTTCGTCGCGGGGGAGCAGATCTTCAGCCTCCCAGAGGCCGCACGGCTCGCCAGCAAACGCGACGTTCGAGTCTATGGAATCAATCCAGGAGACTCGACCGCCAGGGAATATCTCGACAGCCTCGCCGTCGAGTTCGAAACGGCAGCGCTCGAGTCGGGCGGAGCCTACTTCGCACTCGACGACCCCGGGGTGATCCCCTCGGTGGTTGATCGCATCACCTCCGAGCAGGCATCAGTGCTGCCGGGCTCCCCACAGGTGCAGGTCACCGAGCAGCCCCAGCTGGGTATCGGGCTCGCATTCGCGGGGCTCGCTGGGCTCACCCTTTTCGGCTGGAGACTCCGGCGATGAGCTTCAACCCTGTGCTTCCGATCTGGTTGCTGGCGCTGATGTCTATCGGCCTCGGCGGCGTCATGGTGTGGCGGCTCGCCCGCGAGGGCACGAGCAGGCGCTCAGTGTTGCTGTGGGCATCCCGCGTGGCGATGG
>NZ_JANLVV010000256.1:0-26262 GCF_031364185.1 Salinibacterium sp.
CCCGCAGCGCCACCGACGATGTGCCGGGTCTCGGCGCGCTTCGGTCAGGGCGCCGCAGCGCGAACCGAGCGGCGGCAGCCGCGGACCCCACACCCGAGCCGCGCGGTCACAGCCGGGGCCGCTCGAGCCCGGTAGGCCCGACCCGTAAGCTGGTGATCTTGTGAAGAGCTACCTTGACCTGTTGAAAACCCCAGGAGTGGGCCGCATCATTGCCGCCCAGCTCACGGCGCGTTTTCCCAATGGGATGCTCTCACTCGCCTACCTGCTTCATGTCGAGCACATCTTCAACTCGTACGGCGCGGCCGGGCTCGTCCTGGCCGCTACCAGCATCGGCCAGGCCATCGCGGGCCCGCTCACCAGCCGATGGATGGGCGCCTGGGGGATGCGTCCGGTCCTGATCCTGACGACGGCGGTGGCCGCGGCATCCATGGGCATCGTCGCTTTTGTTTCTATGCCCCTGATCGGCTACATGATCGTCGGATTTCTCGGCGGACTCAGCCAGCCACCCGTGCAGCCGGCGGTGCGCACCATTTACCCGAAGATGGTCAACTCCCGGCAACTGACCCCTCTTTTTTCACTGGATGCCTCGGCGCAGGAGATCATCTGGATCGCCGCTCCCGTGCTCGTGACCTTCGTTTCGATCCAGATCTCGACCGTGCTCGGCATCGTCATCGCGATGGCATTTCTGGTGGGCGGCGGCGCATGGTTCATCTCCAGCCCCGAGGTGGGTCGGGTGCGCATACCGCGCAGCAAGCGCAAACTCGGGGTGGTACTGGCGCGACCCCCGGTACTGCTCGCCACTGTCGTCGGCTTCCTGCTCGTCGGCTCGTGTGCGGCTATCGAAACGGGCGTCGTGGCGCGTTTCGGTGAGGATGGCCCGCAGGCGGGCATCATGCTGGCATTCTGGGCGCTCGCCTCGCTCGCGGGCGGGCTTGGTCTCGGCCACCTGCCCGTGGGCCCGTGGGCGCTGGCTCGGCGTATGGCCGTCGTGTTCGCCGGTTGTACGCTCGCTCTCTTCGCCTGGGATTTCTGGTCACTCGCGTTCACCCTCCTGATTGCGGGACTGTGCATCGCGCCCGCGCTGGCGGTCATGTTCGCTATCGTCTCCGCGAGCGTCAAGTTCAGCGACACGGCGGAGGCGTACGGCTGGGTCGGCACGGGCCAGCTCATCGGCGCCGCGCTGGGCTCGGCGATGGCCGGGTTCCTGATCGATGCGAATGGGTCGATGGGTGGCTTCGTCACGGCGGCAATCTTCGCCGCCCTCGGGTTCGTCGTACCCCTGGTGTTTCGCCGGGCCCACCCTGATCTGCGGGGTAGAGATGCCAGCCCCATTCCAGACACGGAGCCTGTGCCGATCCAGCCCAGCTGATCGCCAGCTGGCATCATCTGATCACCACGAGGGAGCAGGACATGACCACATCACAGAGAGTCGCCGACAGGGCGATCGCGCTGACCTTCGACACCGTCACCGCTGCGCAACACGGTGCGAGCGACGTCGCGCTCACGATCTCAGACGCGTATCGATTGACGCCGCTGAAATTCTGGGGTGTACTGGGCGCCGCTGTGATGGGCGTCGCCGCGATGGTGGCAATCGCCCGTCGCTGAGTTTTCTGCCCTCGGACGCGATGAGCATTGCGGCGTAAGCCGAAACGGTCAGGCCAGGATCATCAGTCCCGGGCGAGCATCCGTACCGGTCGTCGGCGAGAGCAGGGCATCCACTCCCTGCACGTTCAGCTCGAGCTCGGCAAGGCCGCGGGCGCCGATTCAGGGAGTGCGGGATGCCGTAGCGCGCAGAATGCAACGGTCTCGATGCGGCCCTGGCGGCAGAGCTTGGCCTTCTCGAGCATGGTGATGCGCGCTTCCGGGACCCGCTCCCGGAGCGCCCTGGCTGTGGCCAGGCCGACGAGTCCCGCGCCGATGATCAGGTAGTCGTCCATGGAGCGCCCCGCCTTCCGTGGCGTCACCCGATCGGCAGCATTACCCGTCGAGGGGAGTGCGCATACGCTACCATTCAGGCAATCATCGATCCCGGCGCGGGCGGTCAGTACCACCGCACCATCCGGTGAGAGCCGAAACTCGCCACTCTCGATAGGCACGTCGTGTCACCCGAACCCTCCCCGCGAATCGCCGCCACCGCTCAGGTGGACGACGGTGCACTCCTCGAATCGGGCGTCATCGTCTGGGAACTCGCGCAGGTCCGAGAGCGCGCCATCATCGGTGAGGGCTCAACCCTCGGACGAGGAGCGTATGTGGGCCCAGGCGTGACCCTGGGTCGCAACTGCAAAATCCAGAACTACGCACTCCTCTACGAGCCCGCTGTCCTCGAGGACGGCGTTTTCGTGGGGCCCGCGGTCGTCTTCACCAATGACCTCCACCCCCGCGCAATCAACCCGGACGGTTCGCGCAAATCCGGCGACGACTGGCACGCGGTCGGCGTGACCGTGCGCACCGGCGCCGCCATCGGCGCATGCTCGGTGTGTGTCGCGCCGGTCGAGATCGGCGAATGGGCCCTCGTCGCCGCGGGTGCCACCGTCACCCGCGACGTGCCTGCGTTTGCACTCATGGCGGGAAGCCCTGCCCGGCAGATCGGCTGGGTCGGCCGCTCAGGTGCTCGACTGGTCGCCGACGGCGACGACTTCCGCTGCCCGATCACCGGAGAGTTGTATCGCGAAGTTGGCGGCGCCCTCACCCCCGTCGTAGAGCAAACGACCGGAAACGGCTGATGCCGTGTATATTTCCCTGACCAATCACCCCGGCGATCCTGAGGGAACTCCGACAGGGCCGAAGGCCGCCAATCGCGTCTCCTCGGTAGTGATCTCTCTCGGCATCGTGAGCATGCTGACCGACATCTCCTCGGAGTCGGTGGCGGCGATCCTCCCGCTCTATGTCACCGGAGTGATCGGGCTATCGACGGTGGCCTACGGCTTCCTCGATGGGCTGTACCAGGGCGTGAGCGCGATGGTGCGAATCGGCGGAGGGTGGGCCGCTGACCTCGGCGGGCAACCCAAGTGGGTAGCTTTTTTCGGATACGGCCTGTCTGCCGTCGCCCGCGTTGGGCTGCTGTTCGCGACCAGCTTCGGAGCACTGACCGCCGTGCTGACCGTAGACCGGCTTGGCAAGGGCATCCGCACGGCGCCTCGCGACGCTCTCGTTGCGAACGCCTCCACGCCGCAGAATCTCGCGGCCTCGTTCGGGATGCACCGCGCGCTCGACAACACCGGAGCGGCGATCGGACCACTGCTCGCCTTCATTATCCTGCTGGTCATCCCGAACGGCTTCAGCACCGTGTTCGTGATGTCGCTCGCTTTCGCCCTTGTCGGCGTCGCGGTGCTCGGCATCATCATTCCGAACCGACGCACGAACTCGCCTGTTCAACCAGGCACCACGAGGGCGCCAGACTCGGCTGGCCGCCCCGCTGAGATCCGCAGGATTCGTCACCGCACCCCCTGGCGCGAACTGAACAACCCCGGACTCAGACGCCTGCTTCTCGTGGCGGGCCTACTCGGGGTGCTGACGATCGGTGACGGTTTCATCTACCTGGTGCTGCAGGACCGTAGCTCATTCGCGGCGCAGTTCTTCCCTCTCCTATACGTCGGAACGAACGTCGCGTTCCTGGTATTCGCTGTGCCGGTTGGTCGATTCGCCGATCGTTTCGGGCGGGCGCGCACACTGGTTCTCGGCCATGTACTGCTGCTCGCCGCATACGTATCCGCTACGCTGCCCATCACGGGACCGGCCATCACGATCCTCTGCCTCGTGCTGCTGGGAGGGTATTACGCGGCGACCGACGGCATCCTGGCTGTGCTGGCCACCCAGTTCACCACCTCCGCCACCCGTGCGACGGCGATCGCCTCCGCACAGACAGTGGTGGCGGTCGCGCGCTTCATCTCGACGGCCGGGTTCGGCATCCTGTGGTTCGCCATCGGCCGTGAATGGTCGATGTTGCTCGTGACGATCGCCATCGCGCTCGTTCTCCCGATCGTCGCAGCCATCCTGCGCAGCGCCCGGCAGTATCGGGCAGACGTATGACCAGGCGGCAGCGCGTTCTCCTTATGAGTGCAATCTCGGCAATCGCACTGATCGTCGTGATCGTGTTCGGTGCGCTTGCCTACGCGCAATCAAAGGCGGAGCGGAGCGCTCCGAACTCGGTCGCGGCAACGCCAGTGACACGCTTCAGCGGAGCGCGGGTCGAGTTTCGCAACACTGCCTTCGGGGCCGACTACGGCAAGGTCGCCAGCGTGCCGCTCGATGATCCGATGGGTGCCCGCTCGGTGTCTCCACAGCTCTGTGACCGGCTCTACTCCACGTCGAAGCTCACGATGTGCCTGACGACGAATGCTGGCATCGTCACAACGTGGACCGCACAGCAGACGGGCTCTCAAGAGCAGAGCTGGTCGTTGCCGGGCGTGCCGAGCCGCACCCGCATCTCGGCCAACTCCCAGCTCGTCGCCGAGACGTCATTCGTCACGGGCGTCTCATATGCGGCGGTAGGCTTCGCCACCGAGACGATCATCGCCACCGCGACCGGCAAGTCCTACGGCAATATCGAGCGATTCTCACTGCTCGTGGATGGCGCGCCGGTGACAGCGGCCGATCGAAACATTTGGGGAGTAACTTTCACGGATGACAACCGCTATTTCTACGCGACCGCGGCGAGCGGCGGCTCGACCTGGCTCGTGCGCGGGGACCTGGTCGACCGAACTCTGACCTCCGTGCAAAAGGACCTCGAGTGCCCGTCGCTCTCTCCCGATGGCACCCGCATCGCGTTCAAAAAAAACGGCGGCACCGTCAGCACACCGGTCTGGCATATCGCCATACTCGACCTGGAGAGGATGGCAGAGACCATCGTCTCCAGGGAGCACAGCGTCGACGATCAGGTCGAGTGGCTTGACGACTCGACCCTTCTGTACGGGCACCCGCGGCCCGGGGTCGTGGGCGACAGCGACGTGTGGAGCGTACCCGTAGACGGATCGACTGCTCCGAAGGTATTCATCGAGCACGCGTGGTCGCCATCGGTGGTGCGGCCATAATCGGGAAGCTTCTAAGAAAGATCCTGCTGCTGCGCTCCTGATCGCCGGGCTATCCGCGATGCCCGGCGCTGGCGGCGCGACAGAACAAGCCAGCCAACGGACGCACCAACGCCGGCGCCGATGACATTAGCGATGACGTCCCGCACCGTGGGCTGCCTAAAGGGGATCACGATTTGCGCGATCTCGACCCCGATCGACACGACCATGCCGGCAATGACGCCAGCCCAAGGATTGCGGAACAGCAGCGTAAGCAGCAACCCCAGCGGCACGAAGAGCACGATATTCGCCGCGAATTCGATCCAGCCTGCGCCGAAGACCGATCGGGTTGAGCCACCGATCGTGTGCCAGATCGAGTCGATCATGCCGCCGTACGATACCGGTGCCAGAAGAACAACACAGGCCGCCAGTGCATAGACGATGAGCCCTGCGGCAGCCCATGTTCGCGGGCGTGGCGATCGGTCATCCATTATCGATGCCCGCTTCGGCGTGGGCAACCGAGCGCATCGCCGCGGCCATCCCCGCCATAAAGAAGAGCAGGCCGGACGAAATTGTGAATGACACCCCGTCGAAGAAGATCATCAGCACCGCGATCGTGACCATGGATGCCGCGATCGCTCGGCTCATCGCTTTCGTGCTGGCCACCCGCGACACCCGGCTTGCCGAGTACGCACTGCCGATGGCGATCGTGACGAGCATCGCAAAGCTCACCACGCCGATGACGCCCAATTCGACGAGCATAAGCACCCAGGCGTTGTCAAAGATGTAGTACCGCGGAAGGAAGGTTCCAAACCCCTGCCCGAGCAGCGGTGAGGAGGAGATGAATTCAGGAACGCGGGCCAGGCCATCCACTCTCGATTGGGTGCTGGGGTCGTCTGATGCGCCGGCGAACAACCCCACAATCGTTCCCAGTAATCCGGGTACCACGGCAAGCACGATGAGCGACAGGATCCCGCCGCCCACCCCGATCACCCAGCGGAACGCGACCGGGATGGCGGGCAGGGAGAAGATGACTGCCACGGCGAGCCCAATGATTGCCGACCTCGACACCGCGATCACTGACGCAATCGTGATGACCCCTACAGCGACCCACCACCACCCCCGATGGGGAGAAAACCTGGCGCGAAAACCCCCGTTGACGGCTGCTGTGATAGCCAACGGCAGACTCGCAACCACGGGAACCGCATACTCCAGTGGATGAATAGCTGTTCCGGATGCGCGAGTGAAGGAGCCTCGCGTTGCGGCATCAGCAAGATCCACTGTCATTCCCGGGATGCTGGACGTCCAGTCCAGCAGCGTCTGGCCGGTGACGAATTGCGCGAGACCCAAGGCTGCCAGGGCTGCACCGCCGATGGCGAGCCGCCGCACCAGTCTGGCTGCGTCAGCGTGCGTTCGAATTCCATCGATCGCGACAAAAAACACCCCGGCCCATGATGCGAATCGAAACAGGGCCGTCACTGCGGGGCTGATCTGGTCTGTTGGCTGACCACGCAGCATCGCAGCCGCGAAGCTGACCAGTGCGACGATCACCAGCGCGCCGAATGCGTACCGCAAGGGCTGCGGGATCGTCGTCTCGTCGTCCGCGCGAGTTTGGAGTCTTGTCACTATCCACCAGAACAGCAGGATAAGACCCCAGAGCAGCGACGGACGGCCGAGGCTCCCCCATCGACTGATCGTCATGAACGAGGGCCACCCCAGCAGGAGCACGATATAGATGGTTAACATCGTGGAGGCACTTACTCCGCGCCCACGCGTAGTGACCCGGCGACCGATGGCGGCCGCGGGACGCACGTTCTCGCGGCCGACACTCATCCGGCTGGGGCCTCATCGGTGCTTTCGGGAAGCTTGCGGCTCGTGCTGGCGTCTCTTTTGCGGGACAACCCGACCCCCGCCCTGTCACGACCAGCCACTCGGCTTCGCCCAGACCGGAAGAGACGCGGGCCAACACTGCGGCGTCCCCGTTCGTCCGCATCCGAAGTTATTAGCGGCTGTTTCCGGGGGGTGTCCGGATCTGCGGGGGTGTCCGAGTCTTCGGGCACATCCTCCGCTTCGACGTCGCTTTCGATCAGCGTGCCCTCGGTTTGGCCCGCTCGGGTGCGACGGGACAAGCCGTCTACCAGGCTCGCGAGCAGGATCGTGATCACCGCGATCCCGACTCCAACCCCTACCGTGGCAACGAGACGGTTGCGCTGCTGGAGGGTGCTCGATTGGTCCTCGGTCAGCGTGGAGATGGTGATGCGATCGACTACCTTCACATTCTGCTCGCTTTGGAGTCGCTCCAGGATGACGGCAGACCTCAAGAGAATGTCGGTGAGTGCCCCCTTAGCATCCGCATTGCTCTTCGCAGTGACCGTGATCAGGATGATCGGGCCGGACGTGCTCGGATCCTTTGATGCCGTAATCTCTGTCCCCGGGTAGTCCTGCACGACCTCCCCCGCTGCTTCGTCGGCGTTCAGGGACCGCACCAGCACGTCAGCAGACTGGGTGAGTCCGCCGAGAAAGAGGTACGGGTTCGTGGCTCCTTCCGGGATCGTTCCCTGGCCGGGCAGAAGCAGCTGCGTGGCCGTTCGTTCAAAGTCCGGCTTGATCGTGGTGGACGCAAAGATTGCGAGTATGGCGGCGATCAGCATCCCGGGAATGACGATGTACCACCGTCGTAACAGCCCTCGCAGTGTGTCGGCCAGATTCATGCTGCGATGCCTCCCCACGTCGTCGGCATCGGCCGCGACCTTCCTAACCGACCGGGCGCCGAGCGGCGTCGGATTGCGAGGTCGAGCGCGACGGCCGCCCAGATACCCAGGATGGATCCGGCAAGCCCCATCGCAGCGAACGCGAGAATCTCGGTCACGCGCGACGGAACAATTTTATCGATCCGGGTGCTCGTCGGTTCCACAGTCCCTGTGATCCGGTTCTCGGCAGTCGGCACGGCGAGACTTTGTTGGGCCCCGGCCACAGTGGCGATCTGAGTAAGCAGTTGCTGCTGCCGGGCCTCCACCCACTCTCTGGTGGGGCCAACGATCTGGATCTCGATCGTGGCAGACGGGAAGACCGCCATCCACTGGTTCCCCTCATTTCGCAGGGAGACGAGAACGCCCTCACGCACGCCCGCACCGTAGTAAGGAGCATCCGCGGAAGAATAGTTCGCCACGGGCTTGCCACGATTGATCTCACTGGCGATCGCGCCGGCGAAAGCGATCACGCTGGAATCATTGCTGCCGTTATTGGCCATCAGCGTTGTCGCCGCGGGCAGAGTAAACGTCACAGCGGTCCTGGTGGTGAAGGTGCCGCCGTCCCGGTGCAGGGCATAGGCCAAGAGGGCCATCAAAGCGAAGACCAGCACGAGCACATACCAGCGCCGGAAAGAGGCATGGGCGATGTCGCGAACTGTCATACGTCCCCTTCCCCCACTGGAGACTTCACGGGGATAGCGAGTCGAGTATACTCATCTCGCCGTGATGCCTCACCAATAGTGACGAGGAAGTGCCGTATCGTGCTCTCCCTGCACTCCTCGACAATCGCTGCGCGTCTGGGATGACCTCTGGAATGACGAACTCGACGGTCGATTTCTCGATCATCGTGGTGTCGTACCACAACGCGGTTGATCTCACGGGGCTGATCGCCTCAATCGACGCGGCGGCAGCCAGCTCGAGCTGGCACGCAACGATCGTGAACAACGCTCCAGACGAGCCGTTGGCGCCCATATTTGCCTCCCATGATCGCGTGACTGTCGTCGAGGCCGGGGCGAATCTCGGCTATTCGGGCGGGCTCAACCTGGGAATGGCTCACGCCCCCCGGTCTCGATGGACGGCCTTTCTCAACCCCGACCTGACCCTGCACCCACGATCTCTCGAGCGCCTTGGCGCGGTTCTCGAGGCAGGAGCGGAAGCGGCCGTGCCCCTCATTGTCGATGCCGCGGGGCATCGACAGGACTCGCTGCGCAGAGAGCCGTCGGTCATCGCTGCGATCGGCGATGCCCTCTTCGGCGACTCGTGGATCGGTCGACCGGAGGCGCTCAGCGAAACCGTCCGCAGCCCCGGCGCGTATGCACGCGCCCACAACATCGAATGGGCCACGGGGGCCGCTCTCGCCATTCGGACCGGGATCGCTGACGCGATCGGTGACTGGGATGACCAGCGGTTCTTCATGTACTCCGAGGAGACGGACTACGCGCGCCGGATCCGCCACCATGGCGGCTCTATAGGTTTCGAGCCCGGCGCTGTCGTGGAACACCGAGCGGGAGGGTCAGGTTCGTCTCGCGCCCTTTATGCCCTCATGGAGGTGAATAAGCTGCGGTACTTCCAGAAGTGGCACGGCCCTGCAGCCTCAGGCATATTCGCCGTCGTGCTGCTCGTGCGAAACCTGATCCGCCCTCATCGACCGGGCGCGCGTACGGCAGTTCGCGCTCTACTCTCGGCACGTGCCCGCGCCGAGCTCCCGGGAGGAGACCGGTGACTTCCGGCACCGTCATCATCGCTGCCCACAACGAAGAGGCGGTCATTGGGCGCACGCTCGAGGCGCTCCGCGACGCACTGGTAAACCAGTGCATTCGGATCGTCGTGGTGAGCAATGGCTGCACCGATCACACGGCAGAAGTTGCGGCGCAGTATGAGGGCGTGAACGTTGTCGACATCCGGGTGGCGTCGAAGACCGCGGCGCTGCGGGAAGGAGACCTGCACGCGGCATCCGGCCCCCGCATCTATCTCGACGCCGACATCGTGCTGACGAGCCGGGCCGCGAAAGACGTCGTCGATGCTCTCTCACGCGGAGCCATTGCCGCCCGCCCGCCCCATGCCTTCGACTCCTCTCGAGCGACCTGGATCGTTCGCTCCTGGTACCGAGTGCGCGCCGAGCTCCCCTCGATCGCGACATCCCTGTGGGGAGCAGGCTGCTATGCACTTTCTGAAGGCGGCCGGGCGCGATTCGAGGAATTTCCCGAGCTGGTGTCGGATGACCTGTTCATCGACCGTCTCTTCCTACCCGGGGAAGTCACGATCGTGGCCACCGACCCCGTAATCGTGACCACTCCGCGCAAGACCGCCGATCTACTCCGAATCCTGCGACGCAGCTACCGCACCCAGCCAGAGGTAGCCCCAAACGGCGGCGGTCTGTCGGTCGGGCAACGTGGACAACTCGGCGACCTGAAAGCGCTCCTGCGTCGATCTCCCGGTCGCAGCGGAGACGTCGTCGTATATGTCGCGATCATCGCGTTCGGGCGTCTTCGTGCCAGGTTTGCCCGATCGAGCGACCGTTGGGAGCGCGACACCAGCTCGCGTCAGTTGGACTGACGCTGCGTCGATACGAAGAATGTTTCGTGCCAGACCTCGAGCGACATGAGAGTCCAGATGCGGGACTCTTCGTTGAACTTGCCGCTGTCGTGGCGGTCGAGCAGGTCACGAATCGCCTTCTTATCAAGGGTGGCAGCGACGAACGATCCGGTGCCGGTGAGGCGCTCGCGCACCGAATCGCGCAGAGACGACCGAAACCAGGAGTCGAGCGGAACACGGAATCCCACCTTGCGCCTGTCGACGATGTTGGCGGGAAGGTAGCGGCGAGCGACCTCCTTCAGCACCCACTTGGTCTGCCCCGACCGCACCTTCACCGACGACGGCAGTCGAAATGCGAGATCCGCAAGTCGATGATCGAGCAGTGGGGGTCTCAGCTCTAGGGAGGCTGCCATCGACATCCGGTCCCCGCGTTCGAGGAGGTTGTCTGGCAGCCAGTTGCGCAGATCAGCCAACAGCATCGCACGGATCGGGTCGACACTGCGCCCAGCAACCGCTACGGATGTCTGCCGTGTGGCCACGCCCGTGAGCAGTTGAGCTCGCTCTCGCGCTGAGAACGGCGCGAACCAGGCCCGAAACTGGCCATCGCGGTCAGCCGTCGACCAGACACGCAACGCGATCCGAGCACGAGCAAGTCGAGCGGGCAGGTAACGGTCGATGCCTTCACCGACGCTGCGGCGGAATTCACCGGGAAGGATGGATGCCGCGGCCATCGCCTGCGCGGCGCGGTACTTCGGGTAGCCAGCGAAAAGTTCGTCGCCGCCTTCGCCGGAGAGCACGACCGTCACATGCTCCCGTGCGGCCTGCGCCAGCCGGAAGACCGCGAAATCGGCGGGTTCGGACATCGGCGCGTCACGATGCCAGGTGAGGGTGGGCCAGAGTGACTCCAGGTCGCGGGCATCCACGTGCACCTCATGGTGGTCGGTACCGATGTGGTCGCTCACCTGGCGGGCGAACGGCAGCTCGTCGGCGCGTGGATCGCCGAACCCCGCGGAGAACGTCTTCAACCTCCCGCCACCGAGCATCCCGGCCGCCTTTGCGACGATCAGGCTGCTGTCGACGCCGCCGCTCAGGTAAGCGCCGACGGGTACATCCGCGACGAGTGCTGATCGCACCGCCTCGGTGACCGTCTGGTCGACTGCGTCCACGGCGTCGGCGGCCGACCACGCGGTCTCATCCTGCTCTGGTGGCACCCAGTAGACATGCTCGGTGATCGTGCCATCCGGCCGCACCTCCGCCCGGTGGGCGGCGGTGAGCTTTCGGACGCCCTCGAAGAGGGTGAAAGGCGCAGGAACGGAACGGCCGTGCAGGTAGGCACCGAGGCTTTCGTGGTCGACCGACGGAGGCTGTTCCATGCCGGCAAGAATGGCCTTGATCTCGGAGCCGAACAGTAGCGACCCTCCCGACCTGCGGAAGTAGAGAGGCAGGATGCCCAGCCGATCGCGGACGAGATGCACGATCCCGGTCTGCCTGTCGAACGCAGCAAACGCGAACTGCCCGACGAGGTCGTCTACATAGCGAATGCCGTAGGCCACCAGCCCGGCGAGGATCGTTTCCGTATCTCCCGAGGTGCGGAATGGATACTCGAGCGACTCGCGCAACTGCTGGTAGTTGACGATCTCGCCATTGAAGACGATCGTCCACCTGCCGTCCACACTCTGCATCGGCTGGTGGGAGCCGCTTACATCGATAATGGACAATCGCCGGTGCCCGAAGCCCACCCGCCCGTCTACCCAGAAGCCGTCACTATCGGGCCCACGATGATGCACAGCCTCGGCCATCAGCTCGATCCGATCGCGCGAAATCGCGCCACCATCAAATCGAACTGCGCCGACGATTCCGCACATAGGATGATCGTAGCGACACTCGAAGCTTGAAAGTTTGTCAATGTCACTATCCGCAGCCGCCGACTGGGAGACTCTCGCATGGCTAAAGCTGGCAGGGGCCGGCTGGTTCTGATAATCGTGCAAAACCTTCCTGTTCCTCTCGATCGGCGAGTGTGGCTGGAGTGCGAGGCGTTGGTAGCGCAGGGCTACGAAGTGTCCGTGATCTGCCCGAAGGGCCCAGGGGATCCAGCCTTCCATGAGATCAATGGCATCCACATCTATAAGTACTCTCCCGCGCCCGAGGCGAAGGGAGCGTTCGGGTTCGTTTTCGAATTCGCGTATTCATGGGTGCGCACGGCATGGCTGTCAGTCAGGGTGCGACGGCGCCACGGTTTCGACGTGATCCAGGCCTGTAACCCGCCGGACACCTACTGGTTGCTCGCCCTGCTCTGGCGGCTGCGCGGAACGCGTTTCATCTTCGATCAGCATGACCTGAACCCGGAACTGTATATCTCGCGCTTCGGAAAGCCGACAGGAATAGTCGGACGACTACAGCTCGGCGGTCTCGCACGACTGGAGCGGAACACCTACCGCACGGCAGATCGGGTCATCTCCACGAACGCGTCCTATAAGCAGGTTGCCGAACACCGCGGAAAGCTCGAACCGGCGACGGTCACGGTCGTCCGTAGTGGGCCAGATACGACGGTAATGCGACCGGTCTACCCCGACCCGTCGATCCGGGCCGGCGCAGAACACCTGCTCGCCTACATCGGAATCATGGGTCCGCAGGATGGCGTCGAGAACATCCTTGCCGTAATGGAGGAACTAGTGCACGAGCGCGGCCGGAGCGATATCCGCGCTGTTCTCTTGGGCTTCGGAGACTGTCTCGAGAGTCTGAAACGGGAATCGACACAGCGCGGCCTCGACGACCACGTCGTGTTCACCGGTCGAGTAGGGCCGAGTCAGATCGCGCAGTACCTGAGCGCGGCGGACCTCGGACTGGGTCCCGACCTCAACACCCCATTGAACAACGTATCGACGATGAACAAGACCATGGAATATATGGCGTTCGGAGTCGTCCCGGTGTCGTTCGACCTTATCGAAACTCGCGTTTCCGCAGGCGATACCGGGATCTATGTCTCCTCGGGGGACATCAGCGGGTTCGCCGACGCGATCGAGGCACTGCTCGATGACCCCGACCGGCGGGTCGAACTTGGGTTGCGGGCACGCAGGCGGGTCGCCGCCGAGCTGGATTGGAGGCCGCAGGCAGAGGCATACGTCAGGGTGTTTGACGACCTAATGGGCAACGAGCCTGACGAGAACGCGTGGCCATACATGCCGCGGCCGGTCAGCCCTGTCGATGCCGGCGCACCCGTCCGCGTCGATCTCGAGGATGCCGCGGAACTACGCCGTTTCCTGCGCGACCGCACAACCCTGACGCCGATGACATGACCGTGCCGACGATCGATCACGTCATTCTGACCCGCTTCAACCTGCCGTCAGGTGGCACCGAGGCGCGCATACGTGCGAGCGAAAGGTGGCTTGTCAACCGCTGGGATCTTTTCGAACGGTACTGCGCACCCTCGGTCGCAGCGCAGTCCAACCGTAATGTCTCGTGGATCATCTACTTCGATCCCGAGAGTCCGGAGTGGCTCACAACCGCGGTCGCTCCATACGCAAAGCAGGGCCTCTTCACTCCGTTCTACCGCGCGGAGGTTCCGTACGACGTCCTCCTCGCAGACGTGCGACAGGTGTCGACCGGCTCAGCAGACATGCTCATCACGACGAACCTTGATAATGATGACGGGCTCGCGATCGATTTCGTGGAGCGACTCCAGGCCGCCGTCGACTTCACCGATCGACGGGCGCTCTATCTTATTAATGGTCTGATCAAAGGCCCGGGTGGGGTTTACCTGCGCCGGGATGCTGATAATGCGTTCTGTTCTGTCGCAGAGGCGTGGGATCAGCCGAAGATGTGCTGGGCCGACTGGCATTTGATGCTCAGGCGCACCATGCCCGTGGTAGAGATCGACGGTGCGCCGGGCTGGTTGCAGGTGGTGCACGGCGAGAACGTCAGCAATCGTGTCCGAGGCCGCCTGACATCTCCAGCCCCCTGGATCTCTCGGTTTCCCTGGGCACTGGTGGAGGCCCCGCAGCCGGGTTTCGGTGACCTGGCACGCGACCGAATCATTACTTCCCCCCTGAGATGGCTGCGCGACACCGGCAGGGCGACCGCGCGCAGGGTCGCCATTGCTGCGCTTGGCAAGGATGGGATGCAGCGCCTGAAGGAACGATTGCAGCGCTGACATTTGGCGTCGATCTGGGCAAAGGTGGTGAGGATACGCGAAGATCCGTCGTGTAATTGTTATTCTTTTTACGAGAATGGTGTGCTTTAATGGCGGATTCGCTATCGAGGAGAATGAATGTCTTCCCAAAGCCCCGGGCAGCGTGGTCAAATCCGCCGACGTGCAAGACTCACACGACGAGTGATTCGAGGCGGACTCGCTGGTCTCAGCGTGACGGCACTGGCGGTCGCCGCCGCGGTCGCTGTCCCCGCATTCGCCCAGACCCCGGCGTCATCCATATCCTCTGCCCAGACTCCGGGATCCACCACCGGAATCTTCTCAGACACTCTTCGCCCTTCAGTCGCCGTCGACCCGGATCGTGACCCGGTCGAGCTCGGCCTGAAATTCTCGCCCGAGAAAAGCGGAGCGGTCACCGCGCTTCAGTATTTCCAAAGCCGCGCGTCAAGCGGCGTGACCTCGGCAACTCTTTGGACCGCTCAGGGCACAAAGCTGACAACTGTCACCTTCGCTGCAAGTAACCGCGAAGGCTGGCGCACCATCAGTCTCAAGGCTCCGGTAGCTCTTGACGCCGGAAGTTCCTATGTCGTCTCGTACCACGCCTCGAAGGGCTCGTACGCCGTGATCGAGGGCGACCTGCCTGCCAAGAAGTCGCTGAATGGCTTCACCCTGCTCCGCGGGGCGGGCGTCTATAAATACGGCTCGAGTGGCATCCCCACCAGCTCGTATAAGGCGTCCAACTATCTCGTGGATATCGTGTACGCGATCAGCACGACGGCAGGCGATACGCCTGCGACGACACCGAGGAGCCCCGGGGCACCGATCCCGGTTCTCCCGACACCCGCGACACCTACCCCCCGCGCGACCAAGCCCCCGCTTGTTCGCCCCGCGCCTGCTCCCGTGCCTGTCGTGACTCCTGCGCCGAGCAATCCGCCAGCGCCGTCGCCCGTGCCGGCATCCACCACACCGGCCACTGCAGGATGGACTGTCTCGGCGAGCACTGTCGGTCTTGCTCCGCTCGGCCTCAGCTGTGCAACCCTGCCGGTCTATACCGGCAGCAGCAGCGTTCCCTCTGGCACTGTGATTTCGGGCAAGCTTATTTCGGGCGGTCTCGACCTCTCAGCGGGAGGCATCATCATCGAGAACAGTTGCATCCAGCCGACGTCCGCCGGTCGTGGAATGCCCGTGGTCGCCACCCAAAACTTCAATACTTTCACCATCACGCCGAGTAGGGTGACGATCCGAAACAGCGAGTTCGACGGATCCAGGCTGACAACAGAGGATGCTGCATGGGCGACCGCCTTCATCGGTATCGCGGACCTCACGGGCAACTACATCCACGGATTCGGTAGCGGAATCGGGATCATGAATTCCGGGTCGAGTCTGGATGCGACAATCGAACGCAACTACGTCACCGGACTGGTCGCGTGGGGTGACCCCGCGACCACAGGAAACCACTCCGATGCCTTCACCATCCGCGACTTCACAAACAGAACCCGCGCTGATCGCAAGTTGGTCGTGCTCAACAACCGGTTCAACTCCAACTCCGGAAGCGACACTGGCGCGCTGTTCATTCAGACCTACTCCGGCAGCATCGACAATGTGCTCATCCAGGGCAACCTGCTCGAAGGTAACGGCTACCAACTCGGACTCAACCAGATGAACGACTCCTATAGCAACCTGCGCGCGGAGAATAACCGATTCTCCGGGACCGGATACGGCGCCTCATACGTGCAGAATGGCCCGGGCTGGGCGCAGTGGGACTCCAACTTCATCTACAGCTCCTCGACTGCTGATGGCAAGGGCAGAGCGGTCAGCCAGCCGTAGCACCGAGCTGAAGAGTGGGGACCCGCATCCACTCACTGCCAATCCGGGCCTTGCTTATCGGATCGAGCGACCCGCCGTAGAAGTTCGGCGTGAGCCCTGACCATCTCCCGCACACCCGGGCTGTTCGGCGGCCGCAGCGCGATTCGGCCTGTCTCACGATCGCGCGCGATCTGCTCAGCAACGCAGACGATCGCTGCAGCAAATTGTGGCGCGTTCGACTGGTGACCAGACCGCAACCTCGCCCATCCCACCCGCGCATCTGTCACCGCGTCTGCCGCCCCTGTCGCGTTGGGGACCAGTATCGACCTCGCCGGATCGCGGTTGACGAGTTCTTTCGCTCCGCCCACGTCACTCAAGACGAGCGGCAGACCGGCCTCGAGTGCCTCGGTCGCAGCGACAGGCCACCCCTCGAAGAAGGAGTCGAGCACGAATCCGTCGCCAGCGTCGAACAGTGACTGGGCATCTGACTGGCCCAGCAGGTGTACCCGATCACCGTGCTGATTGCGACGGCGGATCCCATCCGCACGTCGTAATTCGACCCAATCCGATGGGTCTCCCGCGATCACGAGGTGAATCGGAAGTTCGGTAGCCTCGACTGCCCGCAGAAATGACGACACACATCCCGCGATGTTCTTCTGCGCGTCGTACCGTGCCAGGCAGACGAAAACTACCGCGTCCGTCAGGTCCTGGCCGACCACATCGCCGAGCCAGCCCCTCGCCTCCCTGCGACGGCTGTCGCCGATGCGCGGCCGATCCGGGGCTCCGTTGGGGACGACGGCGAATCGGTCCACGGATGACGGAGGGAGATGCCGTCGATGGAAATCGCTGACGACTCGGCTGACGGCGATAGCTGCCGCTGCGTGTGAGTACAGCGTTATGAAACGGCGCCATTGCTGGCGCGAGTAATGGATCTCGGTGTTATGGAGCACGGCGACTAGCGGCAGCCCGGAGTCGATAGCCGCCTGTTCGAGTAGCGGCGGGGCGCTGTGGACCTGCACGACATCCGCGCCAGCGTCGACGACCGCCGAGATGTCGGTTGTGCCATCCAATACGGAGATGACCCGCACGCCGCGTTCCCTCAGTCGCTGGGCTCGCGGCCCATCCCCCTGGCACACGATCACCGGCAGCACCCCGAATTCGCCAAGACCCGTGGCCAGTATGTCGACCACAGACCCTATCCCTCCCACGTCGAGTTTGTCTGTCACGATCGCACACACGATGTCGGCAGGCTGTGCAGGCGATAGCGGGGGTTCGGACGCCGCACGGGCGGGTGCGCGCACTACGCTCAGCTCGCGTCGAAGCAGCTTCCGCGTGATCGGGTGCACGTAGGCGTAGCGCCACTTCGGCGGCAGCAGGCTCGTCGCGTCGGCCAGGAGCCCGAACAGGATGGCGCTTCCGGCACCACCGACGCGACGCCGAATCGCGTCGCCCGTCATACGGACACACCCCTGGAGGGCATGACGATGCCGGCATAGGGACGCGATCGATGATCGCTCCACAATTCTCCGACGTCGGAGCGCGACACCCCAAGCACTATCCACAGTCGCGCTTCCTGTGAGAAGCCGACGATGCAAGGGCTGCCAGCGAGGTCGAGGAAACCCAGATCCTGCGCCTCGAGATTGGCCAGCACGACGAGCTCCCCTGACGCGCGCTTCTCGATCTCGGCCGTCATGGTCGCCAGGTCTGCGGTGGCGGCCGAGGTGAGCCGTCCGAGTCGTTCGAGCCCGCGTACCTCCGTAGCGGTGCCACCCACGATTTCGCGGTCGAGCGCGCGGATGGCCGACGCACCGCTCAACGCCGCGATCTGATCGATCACGAATCGCACATCGGCGAGTACGACGTCGCGGAGGGGAACGACGCTGCGGGCTCCCCGGGCGGCCCGCGATTCCCGTTCCCAGCGGACGAGACCCCGCGCGCGACGGCCGATCAACGCTGCCCGGCCGGCTCCCCCATCCGGCCAGATCGTGCCGCAGGTGGTGGCCAGGGGCAGGAGTGCCGGATAGGCGTCTCCGACGAAGCGATGCGCGACATCGAGATACCGGAGGTTCGAACTGAGACTGTTGTGGGTGAGGGGAATGTCGCGAACGACGGCTCGAAGGCCCGCTTCCCGCATTCGAGCCGAATACTCGACGGCGTAGGCGTGCCAACCGAGGCGAGCATCGTCGGCGATTGGATCCTGTCGGTGGCGATCCCGCGTGATCATGAAGAGCACTTCGTCTATGCTTTCCACGTCGCGGGGTTGCGGCGCCGGCTCACCCAACCCGATCACCCGGTCGCGAATCCGCCCGACGATACGGCCGGAGCCGTCGATTCCCACCGCCCCCATTACCCCGATCTGCGGGCTGCTGAGCAGCTCATGCGCAGCGCGCTCGAGCCCGACCATCGAATGCAGGAACACATCCTGGTGCGCGAAGACCACCACCTCATTGAGCGCTTGCGCCGCTCCGTGGTTCAGTGCCGCCCCCGCCGTCGCGAATGCACCACCGCGGCTGTCGACGGCAATCAGCTCCGTCAGAGTCGGTGCGACACATCCTTCGTCGATCGATCGCTTCAGGCATCTCGCGAGCACATCAGGGTTGTTGAAGACGCAGATGATGGACACAGGAGCGCGGCCCGCGTACTCGAGTTTTGCAGATACTTCTGGATCGTGACTCACGGTCGCGGCCACCGGGTTCGGCGGAAGGGGATCCGGTTTCCCCATCGGCTGCGCGCCAGGATGCGAACACCCTCGTCGATCACCGAGCGGGCGATGAGCCTGGTCACCACCAGGTGCACGATCGTCATCACGACGCCGGTCACCAGGATCGACACCAACGGGGGCAGGTCGGAAGAGACGAGCATCGCGCCCCAGCCAGCGGCTCCCGTGACGACGGTCACCACCACGAGGTAGCAGAACGGGCCGGCGATGTTGTACCACCGCGCGCTGAGTAGTCGTGAGGTGAGAAACCAGCGCACCACGGTGGCCACGAGACACACTGCAAGGAAGCCCCAGGCGATCGCGACGAGTCCTGAGGTGACCAGCGCGATGGTCATGCCGAGGGTGAGCGCGTCGATCACGAGAGCGTAGACGAACCACCTGCCCGGCTTTCCGACACCGTAGAACAGGCCATGATCGAGCCAGGCACCGATAGACAGGGATCCGGCGAGTGCGAGGATCTGCGCGACGGCGAAGCTTTGTTCCCATCCCTCGCCGAAGACGATCGGCACGATGAGGGGAGACGCGACCGCTACGAAAGTCAGGGGCAAAGACAAAGCGGCGTAGGTGAGGCGGAGAGCCCGGACGTATGCGCCGCGCAGTCGCTCGACGTCATCCCTGATCTTCGCGAAAGCCACCTGGGCAACCGGGACTATGGCACCGCCAGTGAGGTCCTGGACCATCTGGACCAGGCGCTGGGCGATGTTCATGTACCCGAACCTCGCAAGACCGAGGGTCGATGAGATCACGGCTGCTTCCCCCGAAGCACGCAGAATGGCGACGAATTCCACACCTAGCACCTGGCTGCCGAAGCTCGCCATCGACACGAAGTCCAAGCGAGAGAAGCCGAACCCTGGGCGCCAGCGCACACTGATCCACAGCAGGACAGTGGAGATCACCGGTGCCGTGAGTGATTGCCCCACCAGGGCCCACACGCCGAACCCGCTGAACGCCATAATGATCGCCACGACCTGCGCAGCAAGGGCGGCAATAGTCGCCTGGCCGGCGATCGCGGCGAAGCGCATCTCCCGCCGCATAATCGCCATCGGCACTGACCCCACCGCCGTAGCGAGCACCCAGAGCGACAGCACCTGCATCACGGAGATCACATCGGTGTCGCCGAAGAGCTGGCCGAGCAACGGTGCCAGGGCGAAGAGCACGACGCACAGCACGAGGCCGGCACTCATCGAGAACCAGAACGCCGTGCTCAGCATTCTGCGATTGGTCTTCTCAACCTGCACAATGTATGCCGCAAAGCCGAGGTCAGAGAGCACGTAGAAGAACGGGAGCACGGTCGAGGCCGCCGCCACGGTTCCGAAATCCGCCGGCGAAAGCAGTCTGGTCAGGATGATGATGGTGACGAAGCTGAAAATGCGCGCTGCCCATTTCTGGGCAGTGAGCCAGAGAACCCCGCGAGTTGCTTGTTGGCCGACGCTGAGGATGGACTGTTGTTCGGTCCTCGGGTCGGCGGAGAGCCGCTCCCGGGCCGCTGAGCTGTCTTCTTCCACCGCGCCATCCTTTTTCATAGCGCCGCCCTCTGCGTCAGCCGTTGGAGCTTCTCGACAAGACGATGGCCCTCCCGGGGAAGGTCCGCGATCCAGCGAGAGGTGGATCTGCGCCCCAGCGCTCGCGAATACACCTCCAGGAGTCGGTCGGTCATCGCCTCGAGCCCGAACCGGGAGGTCGCGAAGTCACGCCCGAACGCCCCTAACTCGGCCCGGTAGTCAGGATCGTCGAGCACGGGAGCCAGAGAGTTCAGAAGCATTCCGACCGGGTCGGGCACGGCATCCGGGCTCCACAAGCTCGAGCGAGCGAGCGTGGTCGCTGAAAGCGGCTCGAAAAGAGCGGAAAACCCGGCCTCACCCTGCACGACGAGCGGCTTACCGAACGCAAGACCGCGGGCGGCAGACCCCCCCATGCCGAGCACGATATCGGCGGCCGCGTAGGCCGCCCTGGGATCGGCCATCGGGCCGAGTAGCCTCACCGCGTCACGACCGATCTCGTCGTTGACCTTCGCTGCGTGCCGTGCGACGGCCGGCTCGTTGTCGCCCGTCCCCACGATGGCCAGGGTGGCGCCACGATCCGCAAGCGTGCGCATAGCATCGATGGCCACACCGATCGGCACTGATTTCATGCTGCTGACGAGCCGGCTGACGATGACCAGCAACAGCCCGTTGCCCAATCCATGCCCGGTACGGAAATCTCCGTCGTCGACCGCACCGGGACTATTGGACGCAAGGTCGACCGGCGGGCTGATGAGCACCGCCCCGCCCGGCCGGCTCGACTGCTCGTCGAACTGGTACCCGGTGCCAACGACGAGCGGCATGTGACGATGCATCTTGAACGACACCTGCATCTCGTACACGGTCAGTACCCACGGGCGCGCACCCCAGCGCGCCGGGCCCCAGAAGGTGGGCCGGCCACCGCCCCATGAGCCGTAGACGTGCACGAGGTCGGCGCCGAAGTCGTCGGCAAAACGGCTCAGTTGGCGAGCATGAGCGAACAGGCTGGGCTCGGCATCATACGGCTTTACGCACACGCCCTTGGCTGAGGCGATGTCCAATAATGACGGGCCGTCGCGCCGCGACCCGCGGTCTCCGACCAACAGGCTGTCGATACCGCGGGCACGAAGTGCAGCGGCAAAGTCGACAGCGTTGATCTGGGTGCCGCCGAGTTCGAGGCTGTTGAGGTGGACGAGAATTCGCATGGTCTGAGCCTCATCGCCCGACGGCAGTTTTTACGGCCCCTGCGACGCGCTCCTGCTGCCCGGCGTTCAGGTGGGGATGCATCGGCAGCGACAGAATCGTGTCGGCGGCAGCCTCAGCCACGGGAAACTGCCCACGCCGGTAGCCGAGCGCGGCGTACGCCTCTGTCAGATGCACCGGTGTCGGATAGTGAATACCGACACCGATTCCAGCGGCAGACAGCTCTGCCACGACCCGATCGCGATCCGTGATCCGGATCACGTACAGGTGCCAGGCATCGATGTTTCCCGGGCGCACTATCGGTGTACGAACTCCGTTGACTCCGGCGAGTATGGCGGAGTATCGGCTCGCCGCCGCCCGACGAGCGGCGTTCCACCCTTCGAGCCTGCGCAGTTTCGCGCGCAGCACCGGTGCCTGGATCGCATCCATCCTGGCGTTCATGCCGACGTGGTCGTGCACGTACTTCGTAGAACTGCCGTGGGCTGCGAGGTTGCGCACGAGCGCGGCCGCGTCGGCGTCATCCGTCATCACCGCGCCGGCGTCTCCGGCCGCGCCGAGGTTCTTTCCGGGGTAGAAGCTCGTAGCAGAGATGCGCCCCATGGCACCTGCCCGGCCGGCCGCCGATGACGCGCCCTGCGACTGCGCGGCATCCTCGACAACCACGATTCCGTGGCGATCGGCGATCGGCAGGATGTGCTCGACGGGGGCCGTCTGGCCGAACAGGTGCACGGGCACGATGACCCGAGTACGGCTCGTGACGGCGGCCTCGACGGCGTCGGGGTCGATGAGCAGGTGCTCTTCATCGACATCCACGAAGACAGGCACGGCTCCGACGCGCGAGACGGCCTCCGCCGTGGCGATGAAGGTATTGGCCGGCATGATTACCTCGTCGCCCGGGCCGACACCGACGGCACGGTAAGCAAGCTCGAGTGCATCGGTTCCATTGGAGACGCCAACCACGTGCTCGACGCCGATGTACTCCGCAAACTCGTGCTCAAAGGCGTCGATCTCGCTGCCGCCGATGAATCCGGCGGTGTCGAACAGGTGCTGCCACGCGGGCAACACCTCACCGGCGATCTCCGCACTTTGCGCCGCCAAATCGAGGAACGGGACACTCACGGTGTCCTCCCGAGCAGCCGGGCCGGCACGCCCACCCATGTTCCAGGATGGTGGATGTCGCGGAGGACGACCGCGCCCATTCCGACCGTGGCCCGTGGCGCGATCGACACACCCTGGCGCACCGAGCAGTTCATCCCCAGGTACGCACCACGCCCGATGCGTACGCCCCCGCCGAGGGCGACGCCGGCGGCAAGGGTAGCGAAATCGTCGATGAGGCAATCGTGGGTGATGGTGACGTGCGGCATGGCGACGACGTGCGCACCGATGACAGCATCCGCCGTGATCACCACCCCGGCCAGAAGGATCGAACCGACCCCGACCGGGCAGGCTCCGGGATTGCGCACCGAGGGATCAACGATCGTCGCATACCGCTCGGCATCGACGCCGAGCGCGTCGAGCCGCGCGACGACCCGCTCTCGGTCGGCGCCGGAGCCCACGCAGACGAGCACCTGGGCATCCGGATAGAGCGGGATGTCATCAATTCCTCCGAGCATGGGAGCGCCGCCGATGGTGCGCGGAAGCTCGACGTGCCGATCGTCAAGGAATCCGAGCACGATCCGACCCGACCCCTTTATCACGGGCAGCACCTCGCGGGCGAGGCCGCTGGCCGCGATGAGAAGGAGGGGCCCGCTCATGCCGCTACCCCGGCTGAGCCCTTCGCGGCGCCGACCAGGGCGTCGACGACCTGCGCCAGCTCGGCGTCGGTCAACTGGTGGAATACCGGCAGGATGAGCGTGTTGTCGCTCAGTTGCTCCGTGACCGGCAGCGGGAGCGATCCGGCATCACTGCCCGCGTACGCCGGCTGGCGGTGCGCGGCCATGATGCCGCGGCGGGCGGAGACATCGGCAGCAGCCAGCGCCTCGATCAACTGCTCGCGGGTCAGGGGGAAACTCTTGTCAACCTCAACCCACAGCGACTGGAAGTTGGAGGTGCCGTAGTCAGGGTCGGCGACGAGCCGCAGTCCGGGGATCCCGGCGATGCGTGCCCTGTACTCCGCCGCGATCTCGCGTCGCCGGGCCACAATGGCCGGCAGTCGGCCGAGCTGCACGAGTCCGACGGCGGCCTGCATGTCGGTCATCCGGTAGTTGAATCCGACCTCGCCGTACTCCTCCGGCGGCGCGATGACGCTGGCGGCGCGATCGGCGGCCGAGACGCTCATTGCGTGCTCGCGCAGTCGGCGCGCGCGGGCTGCCCACGGGCCGTTCGACGTGGTCAGCATGCCGCCCTCCCCCGTCGTGAGCAGCTTGCGCGGGTGGAACGACCAGGCCGCGATGTCGGCGCCCGCTCCGACCGGACGGCCCCGGTAGGTCGAACCGGCGCCGCACGCGGCATCCTCAATGACCAGGATGCCGCGCGGATCGGTGACCGCGCGGATCGCATCGAGGTCGACCGGCATACCGCCCTGATCGACGACGATCACGGCGCGAGTGCGCTCGGTGAGGGCGGCGCTCACGGTCTCGGCGGTGACGTTGCCGGTGAGCGGATCGACATCCGCGAATACCGGACGCGCGCCGACGTAGGTGGGCACGTTGGCCGTCGCGATGAACGAGAACGAGGGGACGACCACGTCATCCCGCTCACCGATGCCACCCACCACCAGCGCGAGGTGAAGAGCAGTTGTGCAGTTGGAGGTGGCAACGGCGTGCTCGGCCTGCATCACTTCCGCGAAGGCGGCCTCGAACGCCGCGACCCGAGGGCCCTGCGCGACCCACCCGGAGGCGATCACCTCGGCGACCGCGTCGGCCTCCTCGGTGCCGAACCACGGTTTCATGACGTTGACCCTGCTCATGCGAGAGCCTCCGACTTTCCGGCGGATATCTCCTCGCGCAGCGGGCTCCACCACTCGACGAGCGAGCGGAGGCCGTCTTCCAACGAGATCTCGGCGGTGAAACCGAGATCGTGCTGCGCGGCCGTCACATCGGCGAGGCGGCGGGTGACACCGTTAACAACGCGCTCGGGACCGTGCTCGACACTGAGGTGGGAATCCATGGCGCGCAGCAGCGTCCGCGCCAGATCCAGCAGGGTCGACTCATGGCCGCTCGCCACATTGTAGACACCGTCCACAATGTCGCTCTCGGCCGCCAGGATATTGGCGCGGGCGATGTCCTGGGTGGCGACGAAGTCCATCGTCTGCAGGCCATCACCGAAGATCAGCGGTGGCGTGCCGTCGGCGATACGCTCCATCCAGCGCACGAGCCCCTCGGTGTAGAGCCCGTGCACGTCCATGCGGGGGCCGTACGCGTTGAAGTAACGCAGGATGACGAAGTCGAGGCCCTTCATCGCGCGGAAGCTGCGGATCATGCCCTCGTTGAATGACTTTGCCGCGCCGTAGAAGGTGTCGTTGTTGTGGTGGTGGTGACGCTCGGTGGTCGGAAACTCCTCGGCCAGGCCGTAGACCGATGCACTGGATGCCGAGATCAGCTTGTCGACCCCGAGCTCGGCCGCGGCCTCCACGACGTTGAAGGTGCCGTCGACGAGCACCTCGAGGGCCAGCCGCGGTTGCTCGGCACACTGGGTGATCCGTATCGCTGCCTGGTGGAAGACCAACTGCTTGCCCGTGGTCAGCTCGCGTACCAGCCCCTTGTCGCGGATGTCTCCCTCGTGGAAGGTCACCCGGTCGTCGGCCAGTGCATCTTCGAGATTGGCGCGCCGGCCACGCACGAGGTTGTCGAGTACGTCGACATGAGCGGCGCCTGCGGCAAGCAGTTGGTCGACGATGTGCGATCCGATCGTGCCTGCGCCGCCGGTGACGAAGACAGAGGATCCGGAGATTTCGGTCATGATGCGTGTTCCACGTGAAGGGCGTTGGACGCCAAGCGGTCCGCAAAGAGGTCGACGGATGCCGGAGAACCGGCCTTACCGAGGCTGCGGGTCGCTGCCTCCAGAATGGACAAGACACGTAGTCCAGCTCGGCCGTCGGTGCGCGGGGCGCGAAGAGTGCGGATACTGTCAGCGAATTCGCTCACCATCGCGGAGAGCGCTTCAAGCTCCGGCAGGGCGGGCGACCAGGTGTCGCCGAGGCGATAAGAAACGATAGCGGCCTCCCGCTCCGCGGCGTTAGCCGGCTGCTGAGCCAGGTCGACACCTCGGTCATAGACGCTGAGCCGCTGCTGCGGGTTGAGGTCGTCCCACAGCAGGGTTCGCTTAGTGCCGCCCACGACCATCTGGCGGATCTTGGTGGGACTGAGCCAGTTGACGTGCGCGTGTGCCAAGCCACCGCCTTCGAGGGGAATACTCAGGTATCCGATGCAGGATTTGCCGGTGCCCAGAGGGTCGGCGCCCTGTGCGGCGACGCTTGTCGCGTTGAGCCCGCCTGGGAGGATGAAGTCCATGATCGAGAGGTCATGGGGCGCGAGATCCCAGAAAACATCCACGTCGCGCTGTATGAGCCCGAGGTTGATGCGAACTGAGTCGATGAACAAGATGTCGCCGAGTTGCCCGTCGGCGACGAGTTCTCGGATCTTCATGACGGCCGGGG
>NZ_JANLVV010000238.1:0-3127 GCF_031364185.1 Salinibacterium sp.
GAGGACCGCTGGTCAACCTCGCCGCGCTCAGCATCATGTGGTCGCTACAGGACTTCATCTTTCCGTCGGTGGTGTTGCGATCGCCCGAGCTCTCGACGGCCGCGCAGGCCGTGCAGACCATCCGGAGCGCATTCGCCCCAACCCCCCTCGAGTCGTCGCAGTACTATGCGGCGCTCGTGTTGCTGGCACTGCCCGCCGTGCTCATCATCGTGTTCGCGTTCCGCTTCGTCACCCAGGGCCTCTCCTCGGGGGGCGTCAAGGAGTGACGGGGCCGGTTGAGGAGTGCACGATGATCTTGGTGGGAAGCACGACCTCCCTGCTTGGCCCGGAGTACGTACCCATCACTCGTTCGAGGAGCATGGATGTCGCGATCAACGCCAGCTCCTCAACGGGTTGCACGGCCGCGGTGAAGAACGGGTCCAGCACGAGGTCGGCACCCAGGCTGTCGAACGTTGAGATCGAGAGGTCCTGGGGCACGCGGATGCTTCCGGCCGCGGCCGCTCGAGCGGCACCGAGAGCGATGAAGTTGTTGGCCGTCAGCAGTGCGGTCGGAGCATCCGCTCGAGCGAGAAGTTCGGTCGCCATTCGATATCCACTCTCCGGAGTGAACGCACCGAAATGCACCTCGGGGGCGAGGCCAGCGGCAAGCATTGCCTGCGCATAACCTTCCGCACGCTCTCGGGCGGTGACGATACTCTCCTGCCCCGAGAGCATCGTGATTCGCTCGTGGCCGAGAGCCAGCAGTTGCTCGGTCAGGGCGCGCGCGGCGGAGATGCTGTCGCAGCGAACGGTGTCGACGTCGTTGTCGGGCATCGGGTAGTCGAGCACGACCACCGGCAGCCCCTGGTTCTGCAGAAAGTTCGTAGCATCCGGGGTGTTCAGCACGGGGGAGAGCACAACACCGTCGACGCGGCGCTCGACGAGGCTGCGTAACTGCACCATCTCCTCCTCGGGCGAGGCGTTAGTGTGCGTGAAGATCACGGTGAACCCCTGCTCGCGGGCGGCGTTTCCCACTCCCAGGATCTGCGTGATCGCGAAAGGGTTCGATATATCGCTGTCAAGCAGCGCGTTCACCATCGTTCGCTTAGTGCGAAGACCCAGGCCGAGACGGTTCGGCACATATCGCAGGGCCTGGATGGCCTCCTCGACCCGCTGCCTCGTCTCGGGCGCGACCGAGTCGGGCTGGTTGATGACTCGCGACACGGTCATCGGCGCAACCGAGGCATACTTCGCGACATCGCGAATATTCGTCATTCATGCCTCTCGTCGTGCTGCCCATCCTCCCACCGGTTGCGCGAAACGACGAGAGCGACCACCCGGCGGGCGATCGCTCTCGTCGCGGAACGCGGTGGGCTAGCCCAGACGGACCTGCACGGCGTCGATCTGTAGGTACGTTCCTCCGGTCTTCACAACCTTGAGCACATGCGTGCCGGGAGCCAGACCGCGTACGCTCGCGAGCGCCACCTGGGCGGTGTATTCGGGATCATTCCTGTCGATGGTTGCGACCAGTGCACCGTCGATGAAGATATCTGCTGTCGTGACATCTTGCACAGGCCCGATGACGTCAGCCCCGGTACCGGTGAAGGTGAACTGAACGTATGCGCCGGTCGCTGTCGTGTACGTCACATCGTTCTGGAAATCACCGGCGTTGCGGTTGCCTGATGTCGACCACTGGTAGGAGGAGTACACAAGCCCTCCACCCTCATTGTTGATGCGTGGAGCCCGCACCTGCAGGGCGTCAATCTGCAGATACTGGCCACCGGTTTTGACGACTTTCAGCACATGCTGGCCCGGTGGAAGATTGGTGACGCTCGCCAGGGCTACCTGCTGGATGTAGCCCGCATCCGTGCAGTTCACGCTGGAAACCAGAACGTTGTCGATGTAGATGCTCACGCTGGTGGTTCCCTCCGCAGGCCCAATCAGGTCGATCCCGGTTCCCGTGAATGTGTAGTCGAGAGCGGCACCGTTGGCTGTCGCATACTTCACGTCGTCCTGGACGTCACCGGCGGCACGGTTGCCCGATGTCGTCCACTGTGATGTCGTGTAGGCGATTGCTGGGTGTGAGTTGTTGGTACGGGGGGTTGTGACCTCGATCGCGTCGAGCTGTAGGTATTGGCCACCAGTCTTCACGACCTTCACAGTATGGTCGCCCGGTGTCAGGCCGACCACGCTCGCCAGAACAACCTATGGGGAGTATCCGGAGTCGGTGCGGCTTATCGTCTGAACCTTGATTCCGTCGATGGGAACGTCAGCCTTTTGGGTTCCCTTCGTCGGTCCCACGATGTCGACCGCGATGCCCGTGAACGAATACTCGAAAGAGGATCCGTTCGCGGTGGCGTAGGCGACGTCATCCTGGAAGTCTCCGGCGCCGCGCCCACCGATGTGCGTTCACTGTCCCCCGCTGTAGGTGATCTGTGTGCTGGTGTCGTTCTTGCGTGCACCACTGTCTGCCAGCAACGCCGCGAGGTTCTGAAGAACGGTGAGTGAGGATGCGGCCGGCACCCCGGGGACGTGCATCATCAGATTCAGGCTCACCGGTGCATTGCGCGCGATCCTCGCGGCGACGGGTCCGGCAAGCTGTTGGGCAGTGAGTTGGGTTGCAATCGACTGGTTCTGCTCGTTGACGCCCCAGTCCTGTTCGAGGCGCTCCATAAAGTGCTCGAGTTCACCAGCGTGCTTTCCCGCGGTCATCACGCCGTTCCTGCCGGTGGCTGCAGTGCCGGTCGGGGTGCCGCCGAGGCATCTTTCCTCACCGAAGACCACGTCCTGGAATTGTGTATACCCGGGAGCGATCCACGAGTTCCATGACACTAGCCGTGCCGGGTTTCCGGCGCGTGCCGTGGCACCGAGTTGCTCGAAATTCGCCGGGTAGTAGATCAGTCCGTCGTCGAAGAACCACCCACCAAGACGACTCCCATAGCGATTTCCGATCTCGGACACGATCGATTGCCAGTTCGTGAACATCGTCGACCGGTCGCCGGTCGCCGTCGACGAGAAGGAACTCGGCCACTGTTGTGCCTGCCAGAAATCAGTCGAGTTGTATCCAAGATGCTCGTCCTGGCCAACGTGGTAATCCAGCATGAACATGATGCCGCGAGCGTGAAACGCATCGGCGAGCGCGCCGATG
>NZ_JANLVV010000283.1:0-5257 GCF_031364185.1 Salinibacterium sp.
CGATTCCTTGTTGCGATTCACGCTGTCGAAATAGGTCGACCCCGTGGCCGAGTGCGGCGGCCCCCAGGATCGGGTGTCGTCGCCGGTTACTGGGCGCTCGACCTTGATCACCCGCGCACCGAGGTCGGCGAGCATCATCGTGGCGAGCGGGCCGGCCAGGATGCGCGAGAAGTCGGCGACCAGGATTCCGGCGAGCGGCCCGTGTGCCACGGGGAGATCCGCGGCGGTCATTCTCGGGTTCCGTCGGGGTCAGATCCACTGTGCCGCATGCTGCAGACACTATCGGTCGGAGCCCGTGTCCGTCGACGGCGGGTGGTGCCGGGCCGTCGCGCACTTTCTGGGGTCACGCACGGCAGTTGAGCCCTGCCGCTTCGGCTGCAGCGTGAGCGCACACCATGTTCATAACTCCTGCAGATCGCATCTCGCTGCCCACTCGAACCGCGGATTCATGCGGCAGAGCAGGTCGAGCACGGCCGATCTGCAGGAGTTATGAACATCGGAGCCGTCCGAGAGCAACCGGCGGGATGCGGTCACGGCCAATGTGGGGTGGGATGGGAGCATGCGTATTCCTCCCGCCGTGGCGGCCTTCGCGGTGGCTGCGCTTCTTGCCGGCTGTGCGGCCGAGCCCGGAGGGCAGTTGACGGTCGTCTCTCGCGGCACTGCGACAGTAGTGACCCCGGTCGGCGATCCGACGGTGATTGCTACGGGGCTGGATGCGCCGTGGTCGATGGTCAGGCTCGAATCGGGATCGACGCTTATCAGTGAGCGCGACAGTCGGCTGGTGAAAGAACTCACTGCCGACGGGACGGTGCGGGTGGTGGGGTCGGTCGACGGCGCAGCGCCCGGGGGCGAGGGCGGACTGCTGGGCATCGAGGCAGCGCCCGGCGACTCCCCCGGGCTGTTCGTGTACCTGACCACAGCGAATGACAATCGGATCGTGAGGTTCGACCTGGTCGGCGAGGCCGGCAGCTATGCGCTGGGCGAGAGCCGGGACATCCTGACCGGGCTGCGCAAGGCTGGCAACCACAATGGCGGCCGCATCGCGCTCGGCCCGGACGGCATGCTGTATGCCACTGTTGGCGACGCGAACGACCGGGGAACGTCGCAGGACCCCGCCAGCCTGAACGGCAAAATCCTGCGGATGAACATGGATGGATCTGTGCCCGATGACAACCCGTTCGACGGTTCGCTGGTCTACTCGCTCGGCCACCGAAATCCGCAGGGCATTGCCTGGGATGGTGATGGCCAGCTGTGGGCCGCCGAGTTCGGTCAGGACACCTGGGACGAGTTCAACATCATCACGCCGGGCGGCAACTACGGCTGGCCGATCGTGGAGGGCGCATCGGACGACCCGGCGTTCGTGAATCCGGTATACCAGTGGGCGACGGATGACGCGAGCCCGAGCGGCCTCGCCTGGGTCGGCGGCACGTTCTTCATGGCAGGCCTCGGCGGCGAGCGCCTGTGGGCGATCAACTCCGGTGACCCGACCACCGCGGAGCAGTATTTCGCGGACCGCTTCGGCAGGATTCGAGACGTCATTGCCGGCCCCGGCGGCACACTGTGGATGATGACCAACAACACGGACGGGCGGGGTACACCGCGCAAGGGTGACGACCAGATTCTTCAGGTCGAACTCGTCTCGTAGTTCTCCACACATTCGGAGGTGCTGCACAGGGCCGTCGGCGGCTCGGGTTAACCTCGAGGGATGGCAGAGCTAAGCAGGGTACGGACGTGGGCGGCGGCGCTCATCGACCTACACCTCGACCGCAGCTGGACGTTCGGTTTCGACAACGCCAAGACTCGCGCCGGCCTCTGCAACTACACGCATAAGCGCATCAGCGTCTCGAAGTATCTGGCCGCCAAGTACGAGGATGACGAGATCCACCAGGTGCTGTTACACGAGGTGGCGCACGCGATGGCCGGCACCCGCGCAGGGCACGGGCCGCGCTGGAAGGCGATCGCCTCCGATCTCGGCTACGAGGGTAAACGGCTGCACGATGGAGCTATCGCCGACGAGTTTGCACCCTGGGTCGGCACCTGCCCCGCCGGTCACGTGCACTACCGCTACCGGCGTCCAACTCGGCCGCTGGCCTGCGGCAGGTGCTCGAAGAAGTTCACTGCCGCGCACACGATCGGCTGGCTGAAGCGTTAGGCGAAGTGCTGGTCGAACGCCGCCACGATGTTCTTCCAGTGGCCCAGCATCATCCGGCGCTCATCTCGGCTTGCCAGCTTCTCGTGATGGATTCCGATCGTGGTTCCCGTAATCGTCTCCTTAACGGAGAGCTGCAGCGTTGAATCGTGCGGCCAGTCGTCTGGCTGCCATGAGAGGCGCAGTTTGCTGTTCGCGGTGTAACTGCGAATGCTCCCCTTCACTCCATCTTTCGTGGCATACCCTGCACCACTCTCGATCGGAAGCGCGGCAATCTCGCCCAGCCAGGTGCCCAGCCCCTCGCCCAACAGGTATTGCCACACGATGGGCACGGGAGCGGCAACCGTGGTGCGCACCCCTACTTCCCAGCCAGCATCTTTCGTTCTACCCGTAGTGTCGCTCATGTAACCAACTATATTGGTTACGTGAGCACCAGCACTGGTCAATTCGTCGCCGCAAGCGACGGGCATCGGTGGCACTTCGACGCCGGCTCCCTCGCGCTTGACTTCGCCTACACCGGCGCCATGGGCAATATCGCCGCCGGGGAGCAGCTCCATAGCCCGGCAGACCTCATGGCCTGGCTCCACGACCGATTTCCCGAAATGGATGCCACGGCCACCGACCGCGACCTCATCGACGCCCTCGCCCTTCGGCAGGCGATCGCGCGCTCAGCAATATCCATCAGCCGAGGGCAGCGTCCCGTCGGCGACGACGTGGACGTGATCAACCTGTTTGCTGCCACCCCGGACATCCCCCCGGCGTTGGCTGGCGGGCGCCGTCAGGCCGGCAGGAGCCATGCGAGGGCCAGCCAGGCTCTGTCTGTGATGGCGCGCGAGGTCATTGGACTGTTCGCGACCGACCGGGCCGATCGCATCCGGGAATGCTCGGCAGACGATTGCCATCTCGTGTTCTACGACGAGTCGCGCTCGAATAATCGACGCTGGTGCTCGATGCAGCGCTGCGGCAACCGCGCCAAGGTGCGGGCGCACCGGGCGCGGTTGCGTTGAGCCGCAGATTCATAGTGTTTAGGCGGTGACCTTGACCTCTTTCCAGAAGGCGACGTAGTTCGCGAAGTCTTTGCCGACCCGCTCGCGCGATCCCGGGAGCGGCTCAGGGTAGCTGAACGCGCGATCCTGCAGCAGCGTGTCGCCGTCTTTCACCGAGAAGTACTGGCAGTCACCCTTCCAGGGGCAGTGATAGGGGGTGGTGCTCTTCTCGAGCAATTCGCTCTTCACACTCGACGGCGGGAAGTACCAGTTGCCCTCGATCGAGATGAGATCTTCCTTCGGTGCTTCCGCGATGATCGTGTCGCCCAGCATTGCCTTCATGGTGTCCTCCGTAGGTGCGTTGTACTCAGTCGAACGCTACGGGAGAACCCTGAATTCCCCTGGGGTGGCTACCGCAGAGGAAAATCTTCGCCATACACCCCTGATAGCGGTTCGCAGAAGCCCTGTCGCGCGACATCGCACATCGCGCAGACTGGTGTGATGCGCATCCTTCTCAAACTAGAACTTGACTGTGCCGTGGATGCCGCGTGGCGGGCGATCCGCAGCCCCGACGTGCTCCGCGCGGTGTCAGCCCCGTTCACCACCTTCGAGTCACTGGAACCGGGCGGCTTCCCCGACAGTTGGCCGGAGGGCGAGCACCTCGTGCGAGGCCGGGCGTTCGGGGTCGCCGTGATCGGCGAGCAGACCATCGACCTCGCATTCCAGGAGCGCCGCGGCGGGGTGCGCGCGGTGCGCGACACCGGGCGCGGGCTGTCTGGTCCACTGGCGCTGGTGAACAGCTGGGACCACACGATGGCCGTCTCCCCGCTGCCGGGGGCGCGCACACTGTTTCGTGACCAGCTCAAGGTTGAGGCCGGGCTGCTGACACCGCTGCTGTGGGTCGGATTCTGGGCGTTCTGGCAGTGGCGGAGCATCCAGCTGAAGCGGCTTTCGCCCTACTGGAAGTAACACGGTCGCCGGAGGACGCTGCGAGCAGCCGTGACGCGCCATCCAGGGTCACACTGACCACGTCTGCTAGGGTTAGATCACTTGCGAAACCACGACGGTTTCCCTGCGTCGTAGAACGCTTCCTCTTCTCCCCTTGCATTTTCGTTTCTCGGAAAACTCGGGTCGTAGATACTTTCACGGCGAACGGATGTGGCCCATGCCACCTTCGCCATTCGCACCACTTCCGGGCCCGCCCAGATAAGTGCGTGCATCCTGATGCCCCGAAAGGCACCCGAAACCCGTATGTCAGAAAACACACGTATGTCAGAAAACTCTTTCAGCACGCTTGGCGTGCCCGCTCCTCTCGTCGCTGCGCTCACCGCCAGCGGCATCCTGGAGCCTTTCCCCATCCAGCTCGACACGCTGCCAGACACCCTGGCCGGCAAGGATGTTCTCGGTCGCGGTAAGACCGGCTCGGGTAAAACCCTCGCGTTCTCGATCCCGATGGTCGCCCGCCTCGGCGGCACGCTCGCGGGCGGCAAGCGTCGCCCCGGTCGCCCCCTCGGACTCGTGCTCGCCCCCACCCGTGAGCTCGCCACCCAGATCACCGTCGCCATGGAGCCCCTCGCGACCGCCTACGGCCTGACCGTGACCACCATCTTCGGTGGCGTGTCGCAGCAACGCCAGGTCGCGGCGCTGAAGGCTGGCGTCGATATCGTCGTGGCCTGCCCCGGCCGCCTCGAAGACCTCATGAAGCAGGGCTTCGTGCAGCTCGACGCGGTCGAAGTGACCGTACTCGACGAAGCCGACCACATGGCCGACCTTGGATTCCTGCCCGTCGTCACCCGCATCATGGACAAGACTCCGCAGACCGGGCAGCGCATGCTGTTCAGCGCCACGCTGGACAACGGCGTCGATAAGCTCGTGCGTCGCTACCTCCACAATGAGGTGCTGCACTCCGTCGACGAGGTCAACTCCCACGTCGCCGCGATGACGCACCACGTCTTCGAGGTCGCCGGAGTAGACGAGAAGAACGAGCTCATCAAGAAGCTCGCCTCCGGCACCGGCCGTCGCATCCTGTTCATGCGCACCAAGCACCATGCCAAGAAGCTCGCGAAGCAACTCACCGACTCCGGCATCCCCTCGGTCGACCTGCACGGAAACCTTTCGCAGG
>NZ_JANLVV010000307.1:0-3837 GCF_031364185.1 Salinibacterium sp.
CACACCCCCAATTCGGGGGTTAGCCCACGGGCAGATGCGCGGCGGACTTTCTAGTCTGGTCTTATGCGCCGAACCCTCGCCCTCATCACCGTCCCCGCTTGTGCCCTCCTCTTCCTGTCAGGTTGCGGGCTTGCATCTCGCGGTCCCGTCATCAGCGAAGATCGTTCCATCGATATTGCCACCTCGGTCGTGCTCGACTCGTGGGGTGACGTTACGATCAGCGAGGGAGAACCGTCGCTGGTCATCCATGCTCCCGCTGAAATTATGGATCGACTCACCTCTGACGTGAAGAACGGCGAACTCGTGCTCGGCGTCAGGTCGGGCACTCCGACGGTCTCCGGCGCCAGGATCAGATACGAGCTCACCCTGCCGAACCTGGACGGCATCCGGGTCGAGGGAGCGGGAGACATCCGTTCGAACGTGCCCGGCGATGACCTGAGGGTTGACATCAACGGCGCGGGTGATGTCGACATCGACTCAGTAGATGCCGCGACCGTCACCGTCAATGTCAGCGGAGCGGGTGACGCAACGTTAAACGGACGCGCCGACGAACTCACCGTGTCGCTCGACGGTGTGGGAGCAGTTCGCGCCGAGAAGCTCCGCACCGCCCGGGCTATCGTCGACATCGCCGGGTCTGGGGATGCCGCCGTCTTTGCCTCCGATCAGCTGGATGCCTCCATCTCGGGTGTCGGCTCGGTGACCTACGGCGGCAACCCAAAGGTTACCCAGCAGATCTCGGGTGTCGGAGAGATCTCCCGCCGGCAGTAGAGCAGCCTCGCCCGGGGCGCTGGGTGAGCGCGTGATGGATGGAGTTCCGGGGCGGCCGGTGGCGCCCACCCCCGCGACCCCGCAGGATAGAAGCATGGCCCACCGCCAACGCGCATCCACCGATCCTGACCCGGCAGAGAAGACGTGCGCCTCGTGCGGGCGGCGCATCGAGTGGCGCGCGAAGTGGGCCCGTGACTGGGATTCGGTCAAGTTCTGCTCTGACGCATGCCGTAGCCGCGGGGTCACCACCACCGACCTCCGGCTCGAAGAGACCATCGCGAGGCTGCTGAGTACGCGGGCTCAGGATGCGACGATCTGCCCGTCCGACGCGGCGAGAGCAATCGGCGGCGAGGGTTGGCGCGATCTCATGGAGCCGTCTCGACGAGCCGCGCGCCGCATGGTCGCCCGCGGCGAACTGCAGATCACGCAGGGCGGAAGTGTGGTCGATCCCTCTACCGCGAAGGGCCCGATTCGGTTGCGCCGGCCGCGGTAGGGGCATCGGGGTACGTCCTCTACGTCGATCTGTCCTGGCTGCCCCTGTCGATCGCTCCGAGTGCGCGGCGGTCAGCGCGGGGTGGCCGTCGCCGTGAGCACTTTTTCGAGCAGCGCCGCCAAATGCGCTCGATCTGCTGCACTGAGCGAGACCAGCAGTCGCTCCTCTGCCTGAAGGTGTGAGGGCAGGGCGCGATCGGCGAGGTGTTTTCCCGCCGCCGTGAGCGAGACAACGGTGCCTCGGCCGTCGCGCGGGTCCGGCTTGCGAGTGACCAGCCCGGCAGCAACGAGCCGGTTCACGCGTTGCGCCACAGCCGCCGTGCTGACCATACTCGACGCGGCAAGTGCAGATGGGGACAAAGCATGGGGTGCACCCGAGCGGACCAGGGTGAAGAGCACATCGAAGCAGCCACCATCCAAACCCCACTGGGCGTAGTCCGCCGACAGGCCGGCTTCGAACAGAGCGTTCACCCGCGATAGTCGTCCGACGACAGCCATCGGGGAAACGTCAAGGTCGGGTCGCTCTCGCGACCATTGGGCAAGAATCCCATCGACAGTAATCATGGGGTAAGCCTAGAGAATTGCTAAGCTATTAGCTATATTGGCTAAGTGCTTAACAAATCCATCGTCTTGAGAACGGCGATGGCACCCGCCCTCTGGGGCACCACCTATCTGGTCACCACAGCGCTACTGCCACCAGACGCGCCGCTGCTCGCTGGCGCGCTGCGGGCTCTCCCGGCCGGAATCATTCTCCTTCTCGTAACCCGCACGCTTCCGCACGGCTCATGGTGGTGGAAATCCCTCGTCCTCGGTGCACTCAATATCGGAATTTTCTTCCCCCTCCTGTTTTTGGCGGCATACCGACTGCCCGGTGGTGTCGCCGCCACCCTCGGCGCAGTCCAGCCGCTCATCGTTCAAACACTCGCAGTGCGCCTCGTGGGCGAACGACTGCGCCCGCGCGCCATCATTGCGGGACTCGCGGGAATTCTGGGCGTCTCCCTCCTCGTCGTGCAGGCAAGCGCCCAGCTCGACCCGCTCGGAATCGCCGCCGCCCTCGGTGGCACAGGCGCGATGGCACTGGGCATCGTGCTCTCGAAACGCTGGACGACATCAGTGCCCCCGCTCACCTCCACCGCCTGGCAACTCATCTGGGGAGGGCTCCTCATCATTCCCGTCTTGCTGGTGGTCGAGAGGCTCCCCACCGAGCTCACCGGGCAGAATCTGGTCGGCTTCGCCTATCTGAGCATCATGGGTGGCGCTCTTGCCTACACGATCTGGTTCTCTGGAATCCGCCGCCTGCCCGCAGTCACGATCTCCTTCCTCGGCCTCCTCAGCCCCCTCGTCGCCACCACGCTGGGCTGGGTGCTCCTCGCTCAGCAACTAACCCCCGGACAGATCATCGGAGCCGCGATCGTTCTCACCGCACTCACCGTTGCACTCAGTCAGCGGAACCAGCTACCACCTTCAGTCGATACGGCGACCCAACTACGATGACCGTCGGCGACCGCCTTCATCGCGCTGACACATCCCCCATAAAGCGTTGGAGACACCACTGGCAGTGCATAAAGCCTGCCGCACTGAACTTCCTGGAATGCTCGATCGGCAAAGCCACACGACAGGTTGTTGTTGCTTCGGCATCCACCCAGCTATCCCTTGGAACGGTCGGCCGCGATGCCCAGGTCATGCGCCGCGATCGAAATCTGTTGGGCCAGCGCGACGTCCCGGTCGCTGATATCGTCCACCTCGTGGGTGAAAAGGCTCACCATCACAACGGAGTAGCGCAGGTCGACATCCGGATGGTGGTCCGCCGCATCCGCAAGCCGCCCGATGACCTGGATCAGTTCCACGCCCTTCGCGAACGAGCCGGTAGCAAAGTGGGCTTTGGCGCCATCCGCGAGCACCTGCCAGTCTTCCACACCCTTGGATGCTTCGAACTGCTGCGATGAGATGCGTTCCACCACGTGCGCCTCCAGTCATGGGTATAGACCAACTCTGCTTCGCGAAGCCGGGTTGCGTCAACCGCTGATAGGAATTAGCGGTTGCTGCTGCCCTCTCGCACTACAGTGACCCCATGGCCCGCGTTCTTGTCACTGGCATGTCGGGGGCGGGCAAGTGGACACTTCTCGATGGTCTTGCTCGTCGGGGATACCTGGCAATCGATACTGACTATGACGGGTGGATGCTCGATAACGGGCTCTGGGATGAACCGCGTGTCACCGCTCTCCTCGACACGTTGCTCAGTCGAGTATCCGCGCGGGCCTCGAACCCGTATGGCAAGCGCCCCGAGGAGGCCGCCGAGATCGCTCACTACCTGCTCACGGTCGAACCTCTGCTGCGCCGGGGAGCGACGCTCGAACTCGACGGTCGCGACGACCGCGAGACCCTCGTCGACGCCGTCGCGGCACTGTTGGACGGCGGGCCGAAGGAAGAAGTTCCCTCCACCCGAAAAATCTGATCTCGTTCGGCCTGCATCCATCGAGGTCAGAATGGCCGCTGTAACGGCGGAGTCGGAACGAACTCTGTCGCGTAATTTCGAGTTTGATAGCATTTGCTATATGGACATGCATGCGACGATCT
>NZ_JANLVV010000354.1:0-2676 GCF_031364185.1 Salinibacterium sp.
CAGCCCGGCCTGGGGCATGCCTTCTGGATAGCGAGCCTGGTTGGTGATCTTCGCGTCGTCAAACAGTGATGAGTACAGCGTGATGGCTTCTTCGGCATTGTTGTCGAACCACAGGTATGGGGTGATCGTCGTCATGAGTGCGCTCCTCGTTTCGGCGCCCATTTTCCTCTGCCGAAGCTCCACGCGCCACAACAGCACCGTCTTTCGCGAGGGCTGGACGCTCTATTACATTTCCTATAGGTTGTGAGGAGGGTGTCAATGGTGACCCCAGAGAGAGGCAAACATGAAGGTTTCTTCACACGTGCGTCGCCGTTCGCGGGGCCTGATGCTCCTCACGGCCACTGCGACGATGGTCGGACTGCTCGTAACGGGAGCCCCGGCCGCCACTGCCGCCGACTCCCTAGCGCAGCAGTGGGTCACGAATAATCCGTTCGGAATGTTCCTCCACTACGGACCAGGCACATACACCGGCCAGCAGTGGAGCAACCCGCAAACTGGCACGACGGACTTCAACCCGACGCAAACCGTTAACACTGACCAGTGGGCCGCCGCGATGAAGTCAGCAGGCATGACCTTCGGTGTGCTGACCGCCAAACACCACGACGGATTCGCCCTCTGGCCCACCGCCTTTTCCAACTACGATATCGCCGCATCCCCCTACCAAAACGGCAACGGGGACATCGTTCGCGACTACACAAACTCGATGCGAGCCGCAGGCCTCAAGGTAGGCATCTACTTCTCCATCTGGGACCAACACAATCTCGAAACAACCGCACTGGTCAAAAACCAGCTCAGCGAACTGCTCCAAAACTACGGAACCATCGACTACCTCTGGTTCGACGGCTGGGGCTGCCAAACTGGATGCGCGAATATCGACTATGCCGAGGTTCGTGCGTACATCCGATCCCTGTCGCCCACCACAGTCGTCGCCAACAACGTCCATGGGAACAACAGCGACTCAGACTTGAACGTGTACGAGGTTCCTATTGACGGATTACCGCCGCAGGATTCCTCCGTCAAAGACACCTCTGACACGCTGGACACAAAAAGTTCTTGGTTTGCGGCCCCCGAAACCGGGGAGCCGAAAGCCGCCCAGGCCGTTGTAGACACGATAAAGACCGTGAATGCGAGAAACAGTCTCTACCTGCTCAATGTTGGGCCTGGGAAGGACGGCACCATTTCGGCGCCATACGCGTCACGCCTGGCGGAAATTGGTTCGCTCCTGGACCAGCCGAATCTTGCGTTAGGAGCGACGGCAACCCAGTCATCGACGGAGTACGGAGGTGCGGCCGGTCGAGCAACCGACGGCAACACCGACGGAAACTTTGCTGCGAACTCGGTGTCACATACCGGCAATAGCCAGTACTCCTGGTGGGACGCCAACCTCGGCGCCGCCGCGAAAGTCTCCAGCGTGGAAGTCTACAATCGCGATTCCTATGGAAGCCGGCTGTCGGACTACTGGGTGATGGTCTCCGACAGGCCCTTCACCCCAGGATTATCACCCGCCGCGCAAGCGGCCCAAAGTTGGGTTTCGTCGAGCCACCAGACCACACAAGCGGGCAGTCCCACCAAGATCGCAATTCCCGGCGGGAAGATCGGACAGTACGTCAGGGTGCAACTCGCCGGAACCGGCTACCTTGCCCTGACCGAAGTGAAAGTACTCGGAACTAAGAATCTGATCTCCGGCTCCGTGGCAACACAATCGTCAACGGAATTCGGAGGAGCAGCCAGTCGAGCAAACGACGGCAACACTAATGGGAACTTCTCGTCGAACTCGGTCTCGCACACCGGTAGCGGGCAGTACTCCTGGTGGGACGCCAACCTTGGCGCGGCGGCGAAAGTCTCCAGTGTGCAGGTCTTTAATCGCAATGACTCCTACGCCGAGCGATTGACGGACTACTGGGTAATGGTCGCCGACAGACCCTTCACCGCAGGACTGTCACCCACCGCACAGGCGGCCCAAAGTTGGGTCTGGTCAAGCCGCCAGACCACCAAAGCGGGTAGCCCCTCAACGGTCACGATTCCCGGCGGAAAAGTCGGCCAATATGTGAGAGTCCAACTCGCCGGAACCGGCTATCTCGCACTTACCGAGGTGAAAGCACTCGGCTAACTGCAGAGACACACCGAAGGCGGTCGCGCTTATCGCGCGGCCGCCTTTGTTTTTGACTGGGATCAAAAACGACCGAGCGAAGGAGATGCACGAAAAAATTCCCCCAGCCGCATGCAGTCGAGCGAAATGGCCCGTGAGCAGCGCCCTGAGGCCCTACCTGACCAGTCCCCTCGACGGAATACATCGGAATGCTCTCCCTCTCGGCGATGGGACCCGCTGATTGCATGTTCAATGCCCTCATTTCCTGCCACCGAACACATGGCAATGTTCACCGGCCAGTTTGTTATGTCTCAGGACATCGGTGACAGGGACTGTGCATTAAAAGGTGTTTCCGGCTTGACGCGCCGCGCGTGAGCGTGGCGGGAAGGGTGCCGTGATGACTACGACACTGGATGCTGTGAGTTCGAAGAAACATGATGGTGATGACCGATCCGCGGAGGCGGCCGAGCTCGTCCGGCTAGCCAAAGAGCAAGGCCTTGCCCTGACGGGGCCGGACGGGCTGTTGAAGCTGTTCACGAAGAATGTGCTCGAGACAGCGTTGGACGAGGAGCTGACAGAGCACCTCG
>NZ_JANLVV010000355.1:0-6119 GCF_031364185.1 Salinibacterium sp.
GCCCCACCACGAAGAAGAAGATCGCGAGCAGCCCATCGGCCGCCCACTGGCCCACCGAAAGGTTCAGATGCAACGCTTCCGGCCCGAATCTGACGTCGCGCACGGCCTCATAGAACGGTGCCGCCGGAGAGTTCGCAAGAATAAGCGCCAGCACTGTGGCACCGAGCAGAAGGGTGCCTCCGATGGTGTCGCTCTGGAGCGTCTGGTGGATGCCCTGCCAGATCGAATGAGGAGCCTGCCGAACCGGGTCGTGCGGAGGCTTACTCACGGTAAACGGCTGTCATGGATGGCCTTTCCGGGCAGAGCGATAATCGAGAGCAGAAAAAACCCGCCCGCCGACCAGACTTCCCGGCACACCACTCCCATTCTACGACGCGGCCGTTTCAGGAGGAGGTCCGATCACCTCAGCAAATATGTTCGGACATTCCTACCGGGTCCCAAGCTGCGCCAGTAGATCGCACTCCTCCTCGCGGGTCATACCGGCGTGGCGCATCCGCGATAGACCACGTGAGCGCTCATCGTCCAGTGTTGCCAGCGGTCGGTTCCCGGCACAAGCGGCACCTTCCCGGTCGACCTATCGTTCCGCACCTCCAGTTGCTCTGCGGCGAGCCTGGAAAAGGAAGAGCCCCACGAGACACGCAACCGCAGCACCGCCGAAGGCCCATGCCCAGGAATTCGGCTGGCCGACGAAGCTTCCAATACCCGCGCCGACGAGGGCGGATGTGAGCGCCAGGAGGGGCAGAATTTGTCGAATGCGTTTCGTAGCGAGACCGGGAAACATAGAAACTCCTAAAGCCGACTGAATCTGAGTGCGCAATTAGAGCTCACACACGAAGACGACGAGCCGAGTTACGCCCCGACAAGTTGTGTAAATAAGCAGGGTAGCTGGCTACCACACGATTACTGGTGTTCGCGGGCCTGCAGGATGACGATGTGGTCGTTGGTAACGAAGTAGACGAGGCGGTTAGTGTCGTCAATGCGGCGCGACCACGCGCCGGAGAGGATGTGCTTGAGCGGTTCCGGCTTGCCAACGCCAGCGAACGGATCGCGCAGCGCGTCGCTGATCAGCTGATTGATGCGCTTGAGAGTCTTGCGATCCTGCGTCTGCCAGTAGACGTAGTCCTCCCGGCCGTTTGGGTCGAAAGTGATCGCGCGCGTCACGCGTCCAGGAGGTCGTGCTGGTCGAACTCGCCTCGCCGGGCTCGCTCGGTCGCCGCGAGCAACCGCTCCGCGTTCGCAGGATTCCGCAAGAGGTAGGCCGTCTCGGTCATCGCGTCATAGTCATCCTTCGACAGGATGACCGCATTTCCGTGTCGGGAGACGACCTCGACCACGGTGTGGTCGTCGTTGACCTGTTGGATGAGCCCGAACAAGTTCTTTCGTGCGTCGGTCGCGCTAATTGCCGACATGATCGCCTCCGGTGAGTGGTACTGGATAGCGTACCACTCCAAATGCTACGGACGACGTGATTGAACGTTCCGTCTTGTCCCGTCGGGGTCTATCGCGTGCCTCCTGAGGGGATTACTGGACGCAGCCGGAGTGGCTTTAGCTTTCTCGTAGCTACAGTCATTTCGAATGCCTGTAGATCAGGACCGCAGACGACGGTTGGTTTCAAGTGTTGCCATTGCCATTGGCCTACGGCATGGCCTTTCGAATGTGGGATGTTGATGATGTCACTGTACGGTGACTACTACTGATGTGCTCGTACGGTGACATTTAGCATTGACACCGTACGGTGACAAATTGAACTCTGAGGAAGAACTGTCATGAAAAACGTACGGGCACTAGGCGCGCGAGTCAGGCAGCTTCGAACCGAGGAGGGTCTGAGCCAACAGCAGCTGGCCGAACGCGCTTTCGTCTCGAGAAAATGGCTCATGGATTTCGAGGGCGGCAAGTCGACAGTCGAAGCGAACAAAGTTCTCGATGTGCTGCAAGCACTCGGTTACGAAGTGGAACTTAGTCCCTTATCAACCTCAGAGACTCGTTTGCGAAACTAAGTGGCTCATAGCAAACCGAGAGCTTGACCTCTACCTCAACGGTGACCTGGGTTTGCTTCACGGGTGGGTGACATCTAAGTTGGCCTGCCCGGGACAGTGGGCCAGGGGATGTTGTTACGCCCAAGCCTTACTGATCCTCGCGAATTCCGTGACGACGTTATGCGTGCTGCGCGAGGTCGAAAGCCTGGCATCGTTGTCGAGCAGGTCGCGAAAGACAGGGTGCCCCCACGCAGACTCGAACTGTGGCCTCTGTCTCCGGAGGGCGAAAGCGAGGCGCGCTGTGAGCTGAAATCGCCCTAACTTCGGCCTAATTATTGGGTTCTACGCTGGCCACGAATGCGCTCACTGACCCCGTGCGTGCCCCAGTCGTTGCCATTCTGTTGCCACGGAGTCGATAGAGCCATCGCGTTGGGTGGTGCAGAAGCCTAAGATCGAAGATCAGAGAGAGGCCATCGTTACCAAGCAGGCTATTAACGCCATTACGGCTTGGCGTGCCCTCGAGCCTTCAGAGAAGTTGCGGATTCGACGGTCAGTCGTGATCGATCGCGTTGTGGCGAGCATGGCAATGGAAGGTGAGCCGGTATCTCAGGAATGGATCAGCCAAGCGAGAGCTCGGCGGGCTCAACTCGTGGCTTCGACACCTCCCGAGGCCCGCTAACCTACGCGGAGCTATCAGCTGCGATAGCTCCCATCTGGAGGCCTTGCTGGACGACGTCGTCCGCGGCGAGTTCGCAAGCAGGTCATTCGACGAGCAACTGATCAAGGACTTCTACAGCGCGTTTCTGCTGCCATTGCTGCCGAAGATGGCAGGTTCGTGGCGAACAATCAGTGTTCAGGTCGGTAACCATGTTCCGCCTCAACCGTGGGAAGTCCCGGTGCGAATGCGCACCTACGTTGACAACGTCAACGCCCGCATCCTTGGAGCGAACACCTTCGAGTTGCAGGTCGAGGCGTTGGCTTACGCGGAGGGGGAGCTGCTGCACGTTCATCCGTTCGAAGACTTCAACGGCAGGGCGACCCGCGTACTTTTGATCGAGCTGATGGGCCGTTTCGACATTCCGCCTGTTGAGGTTGCGGTTGAGCGGGGCAGCGCTGCATTTGCGTCTTACGCGAAAGCTCTCGCCAAATACGACAACGGTCGGTTGCAACCACTGATCGAATTCTGGGACGTGCGATTGCAGAGCGCGCAGGACGAGTTTGGCTCCGCGCTTTAGAGCGTCGCAGACGATCTCAGCGGATGCTTAACCAGCCATCTCCGCCGCATCTCCTCGAGTGCGGCAAGGCCAGCTGAGCGCTCGCGGGTTGAGGTGCTTCTCACGAGGTCGGCAGCGATCACGGCATGCGGTGCGTTGCGCCCCTCGAGTTCCAGCGAGTTAAGACGCTCATAGATCGTGACGTCCCCATAGTTGTCAGCCGACAGGAGGTGCCGTCGTGCGAACGAATCAAGTGTCTCGATGTTGCGGAGGTACCCCTCGACGATTTGGGTCTGGCTGGTGAGTTCAGTGTCGATCACGTCTGCAGCGCTCCTGCCGGTTAATACAAGCTCGCTGGCGGTCTTGGCAATTGAGTCCGCGGTGTAGCGGTGCCCGACTGTTCGGGATGCGACCTTGCGAGCGATCTCCTCCGCAGTGCTTATGCGGATACGTCGGCGGATTCGGGCTAACGTGCTCTGCGAGAGTCCCGTGGTCGATTGGCCAGAAAGTTCGCCGAGCAGAGCCCAGGAGGATGCGGCTGACCACGTGCGCCCTGCCCCTGCGTTCAGCGAACGGCGCTCGCTGATTGAGCGGGGAGTCACGAGCCAGGTGCCGTCGGAGAGTTGCTCACCGGAGAGCTTGCCAGATCGCAGAAGGTCGGTGACTTGGCGTTGAGACACGCCGAGCGCCCGGGCAACATCTTTCGTCATCAAGCTGTCCATGTCAATTCACCTCTGTAGTCAGAGCAATTATGACATATCCGAATTGCCGCGGAAAGGTGGTCCTGGGACTTCCTTTTCCTATTCCAAGGGCGACCACCCAAACGAACGATTTTGGGTGGTTTTTTCCTGTATTACCGCCCCCGCCTGGCTGGCAGAGCCTACTTCCCAACCTCCCACACCCAACAAGTTGTGTGTGGGAGGTTGGGAAGTAAAGCAGGGGCGGTAGGGCAGGGCAAAAGAGTGAAAGAAGAAACGAACCGTGAGACAAAGAATCTGGGAGGGTGGCGGCATGGAAACGTGGAAGCTCGAGATCAGCTTCGATGAACTGAGGGCTGCGATGTCGGCCGTCTTGGACCACCTAGAGGCAGCCAGCGGGGCGACTCTCGAAATTTCCGAGGACTACTTCTGGTCCGCGACCGCGACCGCGGGTGCTGAGTTCGACCCATCGCGAATACCTGAACCAACAATCGGCCAATATTCAGAGACGTGGAACAACTTGGCCCGAGAGCGCCAAGGGAATCGTGACTCGACCATCGACTACTCCGCGGTCTGGTTGGGCCAGATTCTCAGCGGCGTGGGGCTGACTCGGTTGTAGCTCATCGCAAAATACTTGTCAGCTTCGGACGCTCCCTCCAGAGTCGATTCATGGAAAGCATCAATGCATATGTGACTTCGAGCGGATAGCGTTATCGAGTTTTCCACCGTCGACCGGATCATCTTCAGGCTCAGAAGCGTGGCTTCAAGACCAAGCGGGACGCTGACCTGTTCCTGGCAAAGACGGAGATCGACAAAAGCCGTGGCGCCTACATCGATCCGTCAAAGTCGAGGGTGCTCGTGGGGGAGTGGCTCGACTCGTGGATGGACAGCCGATCGGACTGGCGTCCGACCTCACGAGAACGAGCTCGCGGCATCGTGGAACTGCACATCAAGCCGCAACTCGGCAGGTACCCGCTCGGCTCCCTAGACCACAGGACCGTGCAGACGTGGGCTGGTGGACTGTCGCGGTAGCAAGGGCCATCGAGCGTTCGGAAGATCGTCAACGTGCCGTCGGGAAGTTTGCAGATGGCGGTCAAGGGTGGGCGGCTCCCGGCCAACCCGGCGCACGGGCTAAACCTCCCGAAGGTGGGCAAGGCGTCGAAGCAATACTTGAGCCACGTGGAGGTCCGAGATCTGGCGGATGCCGTGGACTCTCTGGGCAAGGGAATGTTCCGCGGCGATAAGAACGGCTACGGGCTGCTCGTGCGAGTCCTTGCGTATTGCGGGCTCCGATGGGGTGGGGCATTCAGTCTGCGAGTTAAAGATGTCGACTTCAAGCGAGGCCTCCTCGAGGTGCACCGCACGATCGTCGAAGTCGATAGTTTCCAGATCGACTCAGAGCCCAAAGACTACGAAGCTCGCTCGATACCGGTCCCGGCGTCATTGCTTGCGGAACTCGCGACTCACGTCGAGGACAAGGAGGCCGGCTCGCCGGTCTTCGCGGCAGCACGAGGCGGTTGGCTGGGGGGAGGGTATTCCATCTCGGTTGGTTCGATTCGGCCGCCGAGATGATCAGCAAAGAGGGGCTCACACCACACGAGATGAGACACACGGCAGCGAGCCTGGCAATCAGTGCGGGCGCGAACGTGAAAGCCGTGCAGCGGAGGCTTGGGCACGCGTCGGCGGCTGTGACGTTCGACGTCTACTCGGATCTCTTTGACAGCGACTTGGATGCTGTGTCGGCAGCGCTGGACGAGGCTATCCGGGTAATTGCGGAGTGAAGCCTGCTAGCCGCCGAGGACTGGGGCAGGCTCAACCATGGTGGCAACGGAGGCCGCCCACACCGCCACATTCACGATGATCCCGATCAACGGTATGCGAGCGGCTTTCGGGTACAGAAGAATTGAGATAACCGTCGCGGTCACGATGAGCGCCGCAACAAAAAGAAGCGATCCCAGGATCGTAGTCGATAGTGACCCTACCTGGTAAAGCTGATCACGGAATCCCAGCTCAGGAAACCGGCGGTAAACGACTGTCACCCACAGCGACCCAAGCAGCGGCAGAGTCACGAGGTAGATCAGGAGCGCTCCGGCTGCTGCTAATCGTTGCCGCCCGGTTGGTCGCATACAGCTACCCTCCTCGATTGGCGCGGTAAGCGCTAGGCCATGACGCGAATTGGCGGGTGTCAAGTGTTGCCAAAACGTTGCCACGGACGCATTTGGGCGACTAGG
>NZ_JANLVV010000358.1:0-7017 GCF_031364185.1 Salinibacterium sp.
GAAACCGAGGACCGGTGACGGGCCGATGGAGGCTGTCAAGGAAGGGCGCCTCATCATCGTTCGCGTTCCGCTCGAAGGCGGTGGCCGTCTTGTCGTGTCAGTCAATGACGCCGAAGCGAAAGAACTCCACGACGCACTCGCCGGAGTCGTAGCCCCGGTCTGAGGCGAGTTCCAGCCTGCCGTCTCTCAGTCGGTTAGCTTGGTCAACTGAAGCAGACCGTCGCCCACGGGCGACAGCGCGCTGATCACTTCGACCGAGGTGGCGACCTCGTTCAGCAAAAGCCTGAAGTTCGACACCACTTCGTCGCGCTGGGCCGGGTCGGCCACTCGTCCCTTCCACAGGGCGTGTGCAACGACGACGGTGCCACCGCGTCGTGCCAAACGCAGGCCGTGCTCCACGTACTCGACGACGGACTGCGGGTCGCCGTCGATGAACACGAGGTCGTAGCTGGCCTCGTTCATGCGGGGGAGAACGTCGGATGCGCGCCCGCAGATCAGCCTGATCCGGTTGGCCGGGATGCCGGCATCGCCGAATACTTTGCGCGCCTGCTGCTGGTAGTCGAGCTCAGAGTCGATCGTGGTGAGCACAGCCTCGGGCGCTCCGTGCATAAGCCATAGGCCACTGACACCCAATCCGGTGCCGATCTCGATCATATTGGTGGGCGCTGTAGCGGCCGCGATGACGGCGAGTTGCGCTCCCATTGACGGCGTGATCGACTCGATGCCGAGTTCAAGGGAGTGCAGCCGAGCCGCCGCAATATCGTCCCGTTCAACGGCGAATTCCTCGGTGAACTTCCAGCTCAGCAGCGTATCTGACACGTGTAACACCTCACGTGCCCCACTCTAAGGTCAGACTGGGGCTGCACCGGTTATCCTGAGCGAGTGTCTTTCGGTCTCACCTTCGACAAACTCCTGGTAATCGGGATTATTGCTGTCTTACTGCTCGGCCCCGAGCGCCTGCCGTATTACGCGTCGCAACTCGCCAGGTTGGTCAAATCGGTTCGCGGGCTTGCGGATGGTGCGAAGGAGCGCATGCGCGAAGAGATGGGCCCCGACTTCGACGACATCGACTGGAAGAAGATGGATCCGCGGCAGTACGACCCGCGCCGCATCATCCGGGAGGCGTTGCTCGACGGGCCGGACGAACCCGCCGTCGTTCGCCCACCTGCCGAGTCTGCCTACGCCCAGCGGCAGCGCCTGCTGCGCGAGGGCAAGCCCGCGCCGTACGACGCCGAGGCGACGTAGATCGCAGCGTGCCGCCCTATCGCCACCGCAGGGCCTTGAGCACCTGCAGCGTCGCGGTCATCAGCCCGGTCAGCTTCTCGAACTCCTCACCGGTGCGGGGGAGGTTGATGAGGCCGGTCGACTCCGAGATAGTTCGTGCTTCGACGAAGCGCAGCAACCCTTCCGGGCCGTTGCGTCGGCCCATTCCCGACTGCTTCATTCCACCCATGGGCGCGTCGATGCTGGAGAACGAGCCGCGGTATCCCTCGTTGATGTTGACGCTGCCGGCATCGATCAGCTCGGCGATGCGACGACCGCGGGCCAGCGAGCCGGTAAAGATGGATGCGTTGAGTCCAAAGTCGGACGCATTGGCCGCCGCGATGGCCTCGGTCTCGCTCGCCACCTCGGCGATCACGACGACCGGGCCGAACGTCTCGTTCGCGAAACACTCCATGTCGGCGGTCACTCCCGTGAGCACCGTCGGTTCGAAGAAGAACGGCCCGAGGTCGGGTCGTGCCCGCCCGCCCGTCAGCACTGTTGCGCCTTTGGCGACCGCGTCATCCACGTGCTTGCTGACGCGATCAAGCAGGGCGGCCGAGGTTAGCGATCCGACGTCGGTGCTGTAGTTCAGGGCCGATCCCTGCCGCAGCCCCCTCGTGCGCTCGACAAACGCCCGGGTGAATTCGGCGGCCACCAAGCGGTCAACGTAGATGCGTTCGATCGAGACGCACAGCTGGCCCATCGACGAGAACACTGCGTAGACCGCGCTGGCGGCAGCGTCGGTCGGGTTCGCGTCATCGAGCACGATGAGCGGGTTTTTACCGCCGAGCTCGAGCGATGCCCCGATGAGCCGCGATGCCGCACGCTCGCCAACCTTCGTGCCGGTCGGAGTTGAGCCGGTGAAGCAGACGTAGTCGGCGGCATCCACCACCGCAGTGCCGATCTCAGTGCCGTCTCCCGCCACAACCGCCCACAGCGCCTCGGGAACCCCCGCGTCGATAAACGCCCGGCGCGAAGCCAGGATTGACAGTGCGCCCTGGTTATCGGCCTTCTGCACGACGGCGTTGCCGGAAGCGAGGGCCGGAATCACATCCATGATCGACAGTGCGATGGGGTAGTTCCAGGGGGTGATGACGCCGATGAGCCCCTTGGGCTTATAGCCGACGCGGGTCTTCACGACCACGGGGATGCCGGCCCGTCGGCGTCTCGTCCGGAGCACACCGCGCGCAGACACCGCGTAGTAGCGCGTTACCGAGGCGCCAGCGAACACCTCCTCGAAGGCGTTGCCGCGAGTTTTACCGGTCTCGGTTTGCAGGATGTCGAGCAACTCGTTGCGGCGCTCCAGCAGCAGGTCGTGCGCCCTGAGCAGCACCGCGCGGCGGTGGGCGAAACCGGCGGCACGCCAGGCTTTTTGGGCGATGCGAGCGGCGGCAGCGGCATCCACTACGTCGTCGGCAGTTGACAGCGGCAGCGCGTGCAGCACTGCGCCGGTGAAAGGCGCAATCACCTCGGCTGTGGTGCCACTGGTCGACGTTAGATCGGCGACGAGTTGGGCGGTTCGATCGGCGCTGATCGGGCTTATTCGCAGGGTTGCAGGCATAATCCCAGCCTACGCTCGCGACCGATGCGGCGCTCAGGGGCGCTACGCGGTCATGACACGGCGTCACTACACTGTGAAAGATGACCGCACCACAGCGGGTTCTCACCCGAAGAACATTGGCAATGTACGCCACCGGTTCGCTCGGCACCGGTGGGTTCGGCACCCTGCCTGGTCTCGTATTGGTCTTCTACCTGACTGACACGCTCGGCATCGCGGCGCTCGCCGCGGGACTGCTCGTCACCGTCGCCAAGATTTGGGACGTGCTCATCGACCCTGTTATCGGCGCACACAGCGATCGCGGCCTCATGACGCGCGGGTCGAGGCGACCGCTCATGGTGCTCGGGTCGATCGCTCTGCCGGTGTTCTTCATCCTGACCTTCGCAGTGCCGGCGGGCATCGGGCCGGTCGCCTCCGGCCTCTGGGTGCTGATCGCCTTCCTGGTCACGGCGACCGCATTTAGCCTGTTCCAGGTGCCCTACATCGCCCTGCCGGCTGAGCTTGCCAGTGGCTACGACCAGCGCACGAAACTCATTTCGGCACGGGTGGTGGTGCTCACGATCGCCATCCTGCTGTTCGGTGCGGGTGCTCCCGCTCTTCGCGATTCTTTCGCCAACGAGCACACCGGCTATCTCGTGATGGCCGTCGTCGCAGGGCTCGTTATTGGTCTCGGGATGCTCGTCTCAAGCTTCGTCGCGCCGCGCGGTCTCACGGCGGAGGTGGCCAGTATCTCCATCCTCGACACCTATCGTGCGGGCATCGCCGCGCTCAGGCGCAGCCAGCCGTTCCGTGCCCTACTGTTCACTTTCCTGCTCCAGGGGCTGGCGACCGGGCTCATGCTGGCCGGAGCGCAATATGTCGCCACCTGGGTGCTCGGCACCGGTGTCACCATCCTTTTCGTTGCGCTGATCGCTCCCGCCGTCATCTTCGCGCCGGTGTGGGCACTGGTCGCGGCGCGAGTGGGAAAAGAGCGCGCGTTCCGACTGGCGTCATCCCTCTTTGCCATGGCGGCGCTGGTCATGATCCTGCAGGTGTGGATGCCCGGAGAATGGGTCTACGCGCCCGTCGCGCTCGCGGGGGCGGCATACGCCGGAATGCAGTCGCTGCCGATGTCTATGCTCCCTGACGTCATCTCCCATGATGCCGCCCGGCACGAGGTTGCCTCGGCCGGCACCTTCGGGGGAGTGTGGACGGCCGGAGAAACTACCGGAATGGCGCTCGGAGCGACCGTGCTGACCGTCGTGCTGGCGGCATCCGGCTATCTCGAATCTGTCGCAGGGCAGGCTGTTGTACAGCCTTCGAGTGCGATCGTAGGTATCGTACTGAGCTTCAGTATCGTGCCGGCCGTGATCATCGGGGCGTCGCTATGGGCGTTCTCGGGCTATCCGTTGCGCAGGGTAGACATCGATCAGTTGGCAGAAAGGACCCTCGGATGAAATTCCAGGAACAGCCCTCAGACATTCTCGCGAGGCTGAGCGAACTCAGGGATGCCGACGCTCCCACGCATGGCGGGCGTGTGCTCTCATACGTATACGATTCCGGCGTGCCCGAGCTCGATGAGCTGGCCGCCGCCGCTATCCGCATGGTGCAGCCCGTCAACGGGCTCGACCCGACCACCTTCACCTCGGTCGCCGTGATGGAACGGGAGGTCGTCGCGTTCGCGCGGGACATGCTGGGCGGCGACGATGAGGTTGTCGGCACCGTGACCACCGGCGGCACCGAAAGTTGCCTCCTCGCCGTGAAGACCGCGCGCGATAACTGGGCGGGTGAGGGAACGCCCCGGCTTCTCGCGCCCGTCACCGTGCACGCCGCGTTCCACAAGGCCGCGCACTACTTCGGGCTCGAACTGGACCTGGTGCCGGTGCTGTCTGACGGAATCGTGGATGCCGACGTCATGATCGAATGCCTGGGTCCGGATGTCGCCCTCGTGGTGGTATCGGCTCCGAGCTACCCTCACGCGGCCATCGACCCCATCGCCGTGATCGCCGCGGCCGCCGCCTCGCAGGGAATCGACTGCCACGTCGACGCCTGCATCGGCGGCTGGGTGCTGCCATTCTGGAAAGACCTCGAGCCCTGGGATTTCCGGGTCGATGGGGTCACCAGCATGAGCGCCGACCTCCACAAATTCGGATATGCCCCGAAAGGCATATCCGTGCTGCTTACTCGCGGCCGAGACCGTCAGCGTGCCCAGTATTTCGCCACGACGCGGTGGCCTGGGTATCCGGTGGTCAACTCCACCATGCTCGGCTCGAAGTCTGCGGGGGCGCTCGCCGCGGGTTGGGCCCTCACACGGGCACTCGGTCGTGACGGGCTGGCCGAGCTTGCGGCATCCTGCGCACGGTCCACGTCTTTTCTGGTCGATCTCATCGAGTTCATTGAAGGATTGCGGGTGGTGGGCTCGCCGGTCGGCCCGCTGATAGCTATCGCGACCGATGAGAGCGTCCCCGAGGATCGCCGAGTTGATCCGCACCACTGGGCCGATCAGGTGCGCACGCACGGATGGATGCTGCAGCTGCAGCCCGGCCTTGCCCAACAGTTCGGCGTGACCCTGCCGCACACCACCCATCTCACGGTCACGCCGGTCACCGAGCGCGTGATGCCGGAACTCGCGTCTGCCCTGATGACGGCAGCAAGCGAAGTGCGCGGGATGGCGCCGATATCCCCAGCTGATGCGCGTGACTCGCTGCCGGACGAGCTGCTCGAGTCGCTAACCGAGCCACTGGACTCTGAGGCCGCGCTTCGCGTGCTCATGGAGGTCGGCCTCGTGTCGAAGGATTCCGAGGGACTGCCCGAGAAGATGGCGCCGTTCCTCGCCCTCATTACGGCGATGCCGGCGCCCGTCACCGAGCGGCTTCTCACCGAGCTCATCGCGCGCACCGTCGAGTAGCGCTCGGCTGCATCGGGCAGCGGTCTGTTCGCGCCCACAAGATGTTCATAACTCCTGCAGTTCGGGCAAATCGGCACCGCACGCGCCCGGAATTCCGGGGGAGCGGGTGCGGACCGGTGCCGATCTGCAGGAGTTATGAACACGGGCTGGCCGCGCCCATGGCGCGCGACTCAGGCTTGATGCTGTCGCTCGAACTCGGCCGCTTCTGCCTGCAGCGCCCCGATGACCGCGCGAACCGACGGTCGTTCCGCCCGGTCTGGGCGCAGCAGCGCGCTGATGAGCCTCGATGATCGAACGCCGACGAGCGGGCGCGTGATGAGCCCATTCTCGCGATCGCGGGTCGTATACCGCGGCAGGATGCCGATCCCGTGGCCCGCCGCGACCAGCGACTCCACGATTCCGTTGTCCGCAATGCGCTGGGCAACCCTGGCCGGGGTGGCGTTGGCCGCCTCGATCCCGCGCAGGATCCGGTCGAAGGGGAGGTCTGACGGAACTCCGATCCACTCTTCATCGATGACATCGGCCGGGGTGAGCGACTTCTTCGCCCCGAGGGGGTGGCCTTCGGGCAGGGCGATGTCGAGCGGCTCGCGCATCAACGGGACCACGGTGATGCCGCGTTCACTCCATGCCGGCAGGATGCCTGGGGCATCGGCGATGACGATGTCGAAGTCGGCCGTGAAATTGGCGATGTCGGCGACGAAGCTGTCGAGGTCGCTGCAGATCAACTTCAGCCCGGGCAGCGCATCGATCCTGGTGAGCAGCCCCGGGAGCAGCATCTGGCCTGCCGTCGGGAAGATCGTGAGGGTGACTTCTCCCTGAGGCTGGGATCGGAAGTCGGCCCACAAAGCCTCGGCGCGCTCGATCGCGGTGGCCACATCGGTGGCCGTTCTGGCGAGTGCCCGACCGGCCGAGGTGAGTGCGACTCCGCGGCCCGAGCGTTCCGTCAGGGGCACGCCAGCCTCCCGTTCGAGGATCTTCAGCTGCTGCGAGACAGCAGAAGTGGTGCGGCGTGTGGCCAGTGCCACGGCGGTGATGCTGCCGCGATCTGCCAGTTCCCTGAGTAACTCGAGTCGGCGGATATCCATGAAGTAAAACTACACTGTGACCTAAGTAAGATCAGCTTGTTCTACACGGTTGTTGGTAGTGGAATAGAACCATGACTACAGCACTTATTCTCATTGCAGCACCCGCAGTGGTGGCCGTTGCCAGCACAATCGGTCTCGCTGCCCGCGACGGCTACCGTCGCATGCCTACCCGTCGCGCGTAACGCTCGAGCCGGAGCATCCGGTACCCGCACCGCCCTGGCCAC
>NZ_JANLVV010000247.1:0-4532 GCF_031364185.1 Salinibacterium sp.
GTGGCGATGGCAGCACCGACCCCAAGGTTGATTGCGTGGGACACCACTCGCACACCGGCGTCTCGGGCGATCTTTGCCGTGTCGTCGCGCGACCCGTCATCGACGATGACGACATCCACCAGCGGATGCACAGTTGAGAGCGACGTCAATACCTGACCGATCGACGCGGCCTCGTTTAGCGCAGGAACTGCGACGAGTATTCTCATAAAAATGAAGCCTACCGGGGCAGACGAGCGCCTACGCCTGCGGAAAGTGCGCCACAGGCTGTGTTGCTTGGGTCAGGGTCGGCGCACTCGATTCACTCGGTTCACCTTGCGGCCGCTAGTCGACGGGCTGTACGAGATCGCGCAGAATGTCGCCTCTGGCCCTGCTAAACCGGCGGTACTTGCCGGTAACGACCTGCCGCAGCACTGGAACGACTCGGAGGATGCGCGCCTCAGGCAGTGCGCGTCGAAAATACTCGTGCTGCGCCTTCTGCTGCACAAGCTCGAGCAGTGCGGGGTCAATATCAACCATGGCCTGCACTCGCGACTCAAGGATGCCGAAATTGGTCGCGAGTCTTTCGTTGCGAGCTCGGCGGGGCTCCATCACCCTGCGCACCTTGCCGGCGAAAGACAACCGGGTCACTCCAATCTGGTTCGCCCCGTGCTGGCGGTAATCGATGAGCTCTGTCTCGAGCATGTCAATCTCGCCGGTCAGCGCTGCAATGATCGCGAGCCACTCGTCGTGAACCCACGCCCGGGGAAATGGGATGGCCGCCTCCAGCGGTGAACGCCTGAACATCATCGTGGCGCCTGTGGCGAGGTTGCGGCGCAGAAGCGCCTCGATCCCGCGACCGGAATGTACGAGGTTTTTCTCGTCGTTCGTCACCTCAAGCGCCTCAAAAAGCGTGTGCCCGAGGGAGGCGGAAGCCGAATCGACCAGCCGAGCGTCTGAGTGCATCAGCGTCAGGTCAGGACGGGAGGCAAACTCCGCAGCCATCAGGGCCAGCCGCTCCGGCACCCAGATATCGTCCTGGTCGCACAGCGCAATGAGCTCACCGCTGCACGCGAGAGCGGCCTGCTCGAAGTTTCCTGTCACCCCTAGCGCGACCCGGTTGCGGATGACGATGAGCGGCACCGCGCCGCCGACCACTCGCTCGGCGAGAGCGATCGTGTCGTCGATTGACGCGTCATCCGACAGTACGATTTCAGCGGGCAGCATGGTCTGGTTCAGGATGCTGGTGAGCTGCTGCCCCAAGTAGGCCGCACCGTTGTGCGTACCGAGCGCGACGGAGATTGTCGGAGGTCGAACGTCGTTCACGCGGCCAGCCTATGTCTCGTCGTGACACCCTGAAGGTTCCCCAAGTCCATTCGGCGTAGAATATACCGACCTGACGACGACCGTTCCCCCTCTCGTCGGATGAAAGCAGAAGATATTCGTGAACACCCAGACCGACTACAACCAGAGCAGGTCTGAGCGGATCGCTCGCGTGTCAGAACTTCCGTTCATTGACGCCTCGAAATCACGGGGGTTCGTTACGGGCACAGCGCATTCCCTCATCGAGATATGGTCGCGTCGCGAGCTCATCAGTCGCCTCGTTCGCCGCGAGATCAAGGCACGGTACAAAGACAGCAAGCTCGGGGTGGTCTGGAGCCTGTTCCGCCCGCTGTTGCAGTTGGTCATCTACTTTTTTGCCATTGGCCAGATTTTGGGAGCGGCGAGGGCAGTCCCCGATTTCGCCATCTTTGTGTTCGTCGGGCTGACGATGTGGACGCTGTACGCCGAGATCATCAGCGGCGGCGCACGATCGATCATTGACAACGCCGGACTGGTCAAGAAGGTCTATCTTCCCCGCGAGATCTTTCCCCTGGCCTCGATCGGTAGCGCACTATTCAACTTCGTGATCCAGCTCGGCGTGCTGCTGCTGGCGATCGCCATACTCAGCCACTACAGGCTGTCCCCTGACCTGCTCCTGGCACCGCTGGCGCTCCTGACCATCCTGACCTTCGGGGCTGCAATCGGGATCCTCGTCTCCGCCATCAACGTCTACCTGCGCGACGTGCAGCACTTCATCGAGATTTACCTGATTGCGTTCTTCTGGGCCTCCCCCATCGTTTATCCCTTCACCTTCGTGCACAAGCAGGTCGGGTCTGGCCTGTTAGAGGAGCTCTACCTCGCGAGCCCGATCACCCTGTCGATCATTGGAGCACAGAAGGCACTCTGGTCGGTCGGGACCGAGGCGGTGGGCAAAACTGCCCAGTATTGGCCCGATGGGCTAGGCCTGCGACTGATCGTCGCTTTCGCCGTCAGCCTCGTCCTGCTCTGGATTTCCCAGCGAATATTCGCGAAGCTCCAGGGCAATTTTGCGCAGGAGCTGTAAATGGCATCGACATCGATCGTCACCGTAGATAACGTCTCCAAGAAGTTCGTGCTCAACAAGCACAAGTCCATCAAGGAGCGCCTCGTCAACGCGAGGTCGCAGCAGAAGCACCTTAACGAATTTTGGGCGCTCCGCGATATTGATCTGGATATCAAGGCGGGTTCTACCGTTGGCCTCGTCGGCCATAACGGGTCAGGCAAGAGCACGCTTCTCAAGATCGTCGGCGGCATCATCGAACCGAGCTCCGGCATCGTGTTGAGACGCGGACGGATGGCGGCCCTGCTCGAACTCGGCGCCGGCTTCCACCCTGACCTGACCGGCCGGGAGAATGTCTTCCTCAACGCAGCCATCCTCGGGTTGACCCAGAAGGAGACCGAGAGGCACCTCGACGCGATAGTCGATTTCTCCGGTATTGAGAGCTTCATCGATACGCAAGTCAAGTTCTTTAGCTCCGGAATGTACGTGCGGCTGGCTTTTGCCGTCGCTGTGCATGTGGACCCCGATCTGCTTCTCGTTGACGAGGTGCTCGCCGTCGGTGACGAACCGTTCCAGAACAAGTGCATCGCCAAGATCACTGAGTTCCAGAAAGAGGGACGGACGATCGTCGTCGTCAGCCACGCGCCCGCGCAGATCGAGGCGCTATGTGACCGCGTCGTCGTTCTCAGTAAGGGCGAGATGATTTTCGATGGCAACACCATGGAAGGAATCGACGTGCTGCAGCGCGGCTACGCCGAGCAGCAGGTGAGCGAAGCCGAATTGCAGCGCACCGTCGGGCTGCCCTCGGCCATGGTCAGGAACGTCCTGATCGCCTCCGGCGAGGCGGAAGAGGAGAAGACCGTCGCTGTCGGCGACGACATGACGGTGTCGTACACCTACGAGGTCTTACGCGACGAACGACCGCTCGTCGCAGTGCTGAGCATCGAGACTGCGCGCGGTGCGAAGGTGTACGAACTCACCACAAAGATGATCGGCCAGGAGCTCCCGCGGTCTATCGGCCACCACACTGTCGAGTTCACCTTCAACAAGCCGGCCCTTGGTGCGGGCGACTATGTGGTGAGAGGTGGTCTGGAGACGATAGATAGCGAGCTGGTGCACCAGCTCAAGCCCGCCTCGCGCTTCGTCGTACGAAGCTCGCTACCGGGCACAGGCACGCTGAGCATGGACCTCAAGACAAGGATCTTCTCGCACTAGTCGCCCTGTAACTTGCGGCGGTGCTCGAGCGAGTCGGCGTTGATACGCGCGTCGTCGGTCAGGTTGGCCAACGATGCCTTCCGATATGCGCGCCACTTGTGTAGGTGATACCGCGGGTTCACGATGATCCAATACAACTTACGCCGCCACGTATAGCTGCCGTCCCTGAGAATAGTCGAGCTGTCACGAAGCGCTCCGCGTGCAGCCCTGGCGTACGAGCCACCCCGTGACATCGGTGCAACCTTGGTGCCGATACGCCGCAACCCGACGGTCTCGTCGAAGATGCGCGGGCCGAACTCGGCCAGCGTCACATCGTTGGAATGAATGACGGCCGCCCGCGGGGCGTACGCCTTGTGAAAACCGGCGGCAATCACATCCTGACCAAACATTTGATCCTCCGCGTACAGCACATCGCGATACGGGATCTGCCCGGTCAGGATGTCGCGGCGGGCCGCCGAGTTGACATCGGAATAAAACGTGATGGCGGCGAGAGTTCCCGGATCCTGCACGAATCCGTCGTCATAAAACACGGTGGTCCCGAAGTGTGGACCAAACCCCGCAAAGACGCCCTCGATGTCGTACTTCATGAGCGGGAAACATGTCGGTCGTGGAATCTGTTTGCCCATCACCCCGACAATGCGTGCGTCGATAGAAAACGGCGCGAGCATCTCGTGCAGCCAACGGTCGGTAGCCGGGATGGCATCATGCGACAAGAATGCGACGAACTCGCCGCCCGACAGCCGCGCCGCCAGGTTGCGGGTACGACCGTGGCCAAATTCTGAATTCGGGATCTGGTGCAACCGAACATTCGGAAATGACTCGACGATCGAGAGGGTCGAGTCGGTTGATCCCGAATCGACCACCAGAATCTCGAAGGCGCCATCGATCCGCTGTGTGGCGCACGCCGCCAGGATCTCGCGTAAGTAGGTCTCGCCATTAAACGTGGGGATCACGATGGACGCTACAAGGGGCTCAGTGC
>NZ_JANLVV010000134.1:0-3400 GCF_031364185.1 Salinibacterium sp.
GACGCGCCGGGGGCGGGCATCGCGGGTCAGTCCGAGGGACGTAATTGTCACAGCCACCGCGATAAACGGAATGGGATGCCCGAGCAGGTAGTGCGAGATGGAGTACGAGGCGACAGCTGCCACCACGATCTGGACGGCCGCAGGCAGGGATTCCGTCGCGCGACGCAGGCCGTTCCGCACCGCCACACGCACGTGCACCCGTCGGGCGAGTCGACGCAGTGGCGCTGAGTCGGTCAACGCCGCACAGCGCCCAGTCGCGGCAGCCGTGGAACGTTCGCCGACGCTCCCGCGTCCGTGGGCACAATGACCTCCTGGGCCGCGGCTTTAAGGGTGCCGTCGAAGCTCACAAGAAGATCGGCGGCGGGGTCGACACCGCGCTTGACGACCGCGAGCGCGATCGGGCCGAGCTCGTAGTGCAGGGCGACCGAGGTCACACGGCCGACCTCGGACTGCCCCGCGAGCACGGCAGAACCGGCGGCAGGCAGCACTCCGTCGGACCCGTCGAGGTGCAGCATCACGAGCCTGCGTGGCGGATGCCCCAGATTGTGCACCTTCGCCACGGTCTCCTGGCCGCGGTAGCAGCCCTTCGACAGGTGCACGGCCGAGCGCAGCCAGTCGAGCTCGTGCGGGATGGACTTTTCGTCGGCCTCCATCGCGAGCCGCGGACGCCAGGCCGCGATGCGCAAGGCTTCGAGCGCGAGGGTTCCTGCGGCCGGGAATGCACCGAGGTCGGCGGCGCGATCCACCAGCACTTCGCTGTAGCCCCAGGGCGCATCCGGCCTCGACGCTGCATAAGTGTGGCCCGGGCCATCCACCCACGGATCATGCCAGGTGACCACAGCGGGCAACTCTTGCCGCCCCAGGGTGCCGACCGTGGAGAACTCTGCCGTGCGATCGGCGACCTCGACGCGCAGCATGAAGCGCATGCGATCGAGCCACGCGGCAAGCGCCGGGCCCTGCGAGCCGTCGACCAGCAGCCAGGCGGTGGTGCCGTCGTCGACGACGCGAATCGCGTGCTCCAGTCGACCACTCGGGTCGAGCAGCAGGGTTTCGGCGGAGTCGCCGGGCTGTAAGTGGGCCAGCGACTGCGAGGTCAGTGAGTCGAGCCAGGTCAACCGATCGGGCCCGGTGACGGTGATGACGGCCCGGTCGGAAAGGTCGACAATTGCTGCACCGGATGCCAGTGCCCGCTGTTCGCCGAGCGGGTTGCCGTAGTGCTGCGGAGGTTCGCCGACGGCCCCGGGGCGTGCCGTGAAGCTACTCGACACGAGCGAGCCTGCCCGAGGCGTGGGTGCGAAGATCCTGGCCGAGGGCCGCAATGTCCCACGCCCACAGCATGTGACCGTCGACCAGGCCGTACAGTCGCGTGGCCGCCGCGTACTCCTTGGCGCTGGCGGTACGCATCACGGCATCGGTTGACAGGTCGATGCGCGGGCCCGCGGCGCGGCCCAGGTAGAACTCGTTGACGCCGCCCGGATGCACGATCGACACCTCGATCTCAAAGCTGCCGTCGGCGCGGCGCAGGGTTTCGACCGAGCGCGCGGTGGTGAACGGGCGGGCGCCGATGCCGGGCAATAAACCGGGACCCGGGTCGCCCTCGAGGGCAGGCCTGGTCAGCTTCCAGTAGCCGGTCTCGGTGACGTGAGGGGTGCGATCCTCATCCAGCAACCAGGTGTATGAGTTGTAGTTGAGGTGCGGCAACCCGTCGTGCGTGAAGCTCAGCCGCTGGCCGAACTGCAGGGAACGGGTCTCGTCGCCGACCTTGTAGTCGACGATGCCCGTGCCTTCCCATAGCCCGATGAGCCACGAAATCGGGGCGAGTTCGGCCGGAATGGTGGCATCCAGCTCAATCACTGTGCCTGCCCATTACTGTGCCTGCCTTTCAGGGATGACGTTGCCCGCGCGGCGCTCAGCGCTGGCCGCGGAACAGGTTGTACAGCACCACGACCGAGACGAACCCGATCGAGAGTGTCGCCAGCACCAGCAGGCCGACGAAGAAGAGCTCAAGGGCGAGAAGCATGATCTAATCCTAACCGCCGAGCAGGGCAATGCCGGATGCCCCAGCCAGAATGACGACGCTCACGCCAATGCTTGCCATCGCCCGGACAACGAAGCCTTCAGGGCGGCGGGTAGCAAGCTGGATGGCGAAGGTGGCGATGACCGCGGCGGCCATGACGACGCCGAGCCAGGTGAAGTATTCGGCGCGCGGCGAGGCGACCCCGATCACGATGGCTCCGGCGAGCGCGATGAGCCACACGGGGATCACGCTTGCCGCCTGCCAGCTCATAGATCCAGCCTATTCGACGCGCAGGTAGACTAACCCCCACGCACTTTGGAGGCATGTTGGCGCAGCTGTTAATCCTCACCTCTGCGGTCGACACCGAGGTCTTCCCCGCCCTGGGGCTCCTGAGCCACTCGACCCGGCAGATTCCGGCCTCGCCGGCTTCGCTCATCACGGCGCCCAGTTGCGACCTCATTTTTGTGGATGCCCGTCACGACCTGGCAAGCTCCAAGTCACTGTGCAAGATCCTCACGACCACGGGGGTCAACGTTCCGCTGATCCTCATTCTCACCGAGGGTGGGCTGACCGCGGTCTCGGCGGATTGGGGCGTCGACGACGTCATCCTGGTCTCGGCCGGACCTGCCGAGGCGGATGCCCGCATCCGGTTGGCCCTGGGGCGCCAGGCGCAAAACGCTGGGTCGTCGAAAATCCAAGCCTCTGGAGTGGTCATCGATGAGGCCTCCTATTCGGCGAAGGTGCACGGCCGCCCGCTCGATCTCACGTTCAAGGAGTTCGAGCTGTTGCGCTTCCTGGCCACACACCCGTCGCGGGTTTTTACACGCGAACAGCTGCTCAGCGAGGTGTGGGGCTACGACTACTTTGGGGGCACCCGCACCGTCGACGTGCATGTCAGACGCCTCCGCGCCAAGCTCGGCGACCTCGAATCACTGATCGGAACCGTACGTAACGTCGGCTACCGCTTCAACGTCTACGACGACGATAATGAGCGACCCGCTCTCGCCAGCGCGCAGTAGCATTCAGCGCCTGAGTGCGCGGGCCCATGCGGCCGACGGGTCGCCGCCCTTCTCGGACGGTGCGCTCGTCGAGCTGGCACAGGGCACGGCCACACTCGTCTGGCTGGATGAGGCCGCCGCCATTGTGACCCCGGCCGCTGCCGAATTTGTCGTCGATCCGGATGCCCGCCGCCGAGGCCTCGGAACCTGCATGCTTGAGCTGCTTACCTCACAAGCGCCAGGCGACCTGCTGTTCTGGGCGCACGGAGACCACCCGGGAGCGCGGGCACTGGCCGCGAGCCACACGCTCACCGCGGTGCGCGAGCTGCTGCACCTCGAGGCGGCGGTGTCGCCCGCCGCGCCGCCGGCCGCCGCGCCGCTGCCC
>NZ_JANLVV010000228.1:0-13461 GCF_031364185.1 Salinibacterium sp.
GGCCGAAAATCGACCTGTCCGGCTCTTCTGAGTTCAGTGTTTGTCGAGGTTTTGGACCAGCCGGCGGAGTTGACCACGTGACCTTGGTACATGTGGTCAAGTAGCTCATCCTCGTCGAGCGCACGCGCAGCAACGCAGGACGCCGAACCTCAGCACATTCCCTCAGCAGTGTGCTTGGACCCAATCTGTGTGTTGTAGGGGGGGCCAGCGCAATCATGGCCCCCTCGCTGCCCGAGGGAGCCGTCGCTGGTACGCGACCGGCGCAGGCACCGCGCCATTGCTCAGCGAACTGAGACTTATCGATAGCGAAAGGCACCTCGGGTGTTGTTGGCTCGCAATGGAGTACAAGCCGAGTCGTGGAAGTCGCCTGGGGCATGCTCTAGGCGCCAAACTTCAGCCAGTGTGCAATGCGCGCGACGCTGCGTTGAGCTCCATCAGAGTGTGGCTGGTCCAGGTGTCCATGTGTGGTGTCGGGCTCGAACTCGACGATCACTTTCGTGCCGGCATCGAGGAGTTGGCGGGCGTAGAGCTCGCCAGATGCTCTGAGTGAGTCGCGGTCCGAGTTGATGATGTATGTCGGCGGGTGCCCGTGCAGTTCACCGTTGCCCGCGAACGCGTAGCCATCGCCGAGGTCGCCGTCCCTGCCGATGTAGTTTCGGCTTATCTCGTCGACAAGCGGAGCTGAGAACACCAGCGAGTCATCCAGCCCAGCGAGGCGTGCCGCGAGATCAGTGGCAGGTGGCGGCAGTTCCGGGTGAACGATCGGGTAGGCAAGCACCACTGACGCGGGCAGGATTCCCTCACTGTCGCGCAGGCTCAGTACCGCAGAGGCGGCGAGCGCAGCGCCCGCGCTGGCTCCACCAATGTGGATGCGGTCTGCCGAGAATCCCTGGCTCTGCGCCCAGACCCACGCAGTGAGCACGTCGTCGAGCGGTAGTGGGAAGTGCACGCCGCGGTGCGCCTTGCGGTAATCGATGGAGAGCACGTGTGAGCCTCGCGCTGCAATGGCGAGTGCGACCCAGTTGGCTTCGGGCATGTCGAGGTTGCCTGCAACGAAAGCGCCGCCGTGCATCCAGACGAGCAGGTGGTCTGCTGGGTCCGGCGGGCTGTACCGTCGCGCGGGTACGCCCGGGATGTCGAGATCGAAAATCTGAACGCCGGCGAGCTCGGGCTGCGCGGCAATCAGCGAGGCAGTATCGATGTTGTTGCGCGGATCCACTGGGCCGCCGTCTTGCCAGACGGCGGCCCAGTCAGCCAGTTTGGGCTCCGCCACGGTCCTGATGTACGGTGCCGAAGACCCGCTTGATCGCCTCGAGGTATCCCGTGCCGTTTACCGTGTCGGGCAACAGTGACGAGCCCTCGGTCCACTCGTTCCATGCGTTGATCGACAGGATCGGCCCTTCGCGCGGGTAATCTTCGAAGAAGGCGGCCGCCCGGCGAAGGCCACGTTCGAATTCGGCTGGGGTTGGATCCCAAACGGGAATCCACGGGTAGGGACCTTCGATGAACTCGACGTCTTGGGCGGTGCGTGGAGAGGCGTCCCATCCGACTGTCACGTTGGGGCTGAAGGCGACGTTGAGAGACTTCGCGTACTCGTCGTACGCGGCGAACGCGGCATCTTCGACGTCCTTCCAAGGCGAGGTGGGGAAGGTCTGAGTGTCGGGGTCCATATGGTGAATCCACACGTAGGAGCTGGCTGATCCAAATCCCAGGTCATCGATGAGCTGCGCTGGGTCGTCGACCGTGACGCCGCCGGGCAGGAACTCGAAGCCCCAGACGATGGCATCGAGATGGATGCCCGCGTGGCCTGCAGCACGGGCTCGCTCGTCGAACCACTCGAGGGCCTCTCGCGTGGCGGTGACCCCTCCCAGTCCCTCAATCAGTGAACCTATCTCGTAAATCGAGAACAATGGGCGGCCATCGACCTTCAGATACGACGGCTGACTGAAGTAGTGCTCGATGATGTGCTCGGCCATGCGCTCGAAGGCCGCGCGGTCGATCGCTCCGCTCTTGAGGATCGGCTTCTCAACCTCGGGACCCGCTGACGGGAAGATGTTGGTCAGGTTGTGGTTTGCCCACATCAGAGCGAACTCGATGTCATCGCGCTTTCCGGCGTGGAGGTATCCGTCGTCGAGTGCGGCATTCAGGTAGGGGCCATCGTCGTACCAGTAGAAGTCGAAGAGGAATCCATTTACTCCGTGCTCGGTCGCGAGCGCGATCTGCGTGTCGAAGACCTGTGGATCAGATTCATCGATTTCACCGGCTGCCGGCACCCGTGGTTGGCGGTGCCCCTGGAAGCGCGGCTTTGCGTCGGCGAGCAGCTTCCATTCGGTCCATCCGTCACCGAACCACGCGGCGTTTCGAGGATCGCGGTGCCAGCTGGGGAAGTAGTAGGCGAGAACTTTTGGACGAGACAAGAAAGACTCCAATGGAAAGTTAGTGAAGAAGTGGAAAGGGGCGCGCTCAGCGAGGGGAGTCGGCTTCGTTGCCGTAAACGATGAGCCGCACGATTTCGTCGACAGAAGCCGACTGCCTTTCGCGGATGCCCGCGATCGCGCCGAGACGCATAGCCATGAATCGGTCGGTGATGTCCCAGACTTGCTGAAGGTTGTGGCTGACGAGAATGATCGACTTACCCTGATCCTTCAGCCGTTCGATCACGTCGAGGACTCGGCGGGACTCCTGTACCCCGAGGGCGGCAGTCGGCTCGTCAAGAATCACGACATCAGCGCCGTGCAACAGGACACGGGCGATGGCGACGGCTTGTCGCTGACCGCCCGATAGATAGCTGACCGGCACTCGCACGCTAGGCAGGTTCATGGTGAGTTCATTGAGAACCCGTTCAGACTCGATGATCATCCGCTTGCTGTCGACGAAGGGACCTCGGCGTAGCTCCCGACCGAGGAAGAGGTTGGCGGAGACATCCCTGGTATCAACGAGGGACAGGTCTTGATACACGGTGGCGATGCCAGCGCCCAGTGCGACGGTGGGACTGCTGAGTGTCTTCGCTTCACCGCGGACGCGCACCTGGCCGCCCGGGTCGGGAGTGTAGACACCGGACAGCACCTTGATGAGGGTGGACTTGCCGGCACCGTTGTCGCCAACGATCGAGAGCACCTCACCCGGCATGAGGTCAAATGAGACGCCCCTGAGCGCTTGTACGTGCCCAAAGGTCTTTCGAATGTCTACGACGGACAATGCCGGCGTAGCGAGAACGCTGTCGATCATCGTGACCTCCGCTTGAGTGCTATCGCGCCCAGTATGACTGCGAGCACGAACACTGCCCCGCGCACTGTCGCCTGAACATATGAGTCGACTGACAGAAGTGTCAGGCCGTTGTTGAGTACTCCGATGAGAACTACGCCCGCGAGCGTGCGCTCGATTCGACCCGCGCCTCCGCCGAGCCCGATACCTCCGAGGAGCACCGCGGTGAGCACGTCGAACTCGGCGCCAGTGCCGAAGAATGGTCCCCCGGCTCCTGCTCGACCGGTACTGATGATGCCGCCGATGCACGCGGCCACCGCGGTCAGCAGGAATGTACCGCGGTAGATCATCTTGACGTTGATCCCCGCCCGCAGCGCAGCGCTCGAGTTACCGCCGACGGCGTAGACATGCCAGCCGCTTCTGGTGCGCGTCAGGTAGACGTATAGAACTCCGAAGATCATCACGGCGATGTAAATCGGCACGGGAATCCCCAGGGGGCGGCTATTCACCAAGCCCTGCAGCAGGCCGTCACTGATCGTTACCGTCTGGCCTCCCGTGAGCATTGCCGAGAACCCCCGCAAAGTCAGCGCCATCGCGAGGGTGACGATGATGGCGTTGATGCCCACATCCACCACGAGGGCGCCGTTGATGAGGCCGACGACGAGTGAGACCGCGATGGCGATTGCTACCGCGAGCGGCATCGGCAGACCGAACTTCTCGATGCCGAGGGCGGTTACGACGGCGCTGAGGCCGAGGACGGCGCCGATGCTCAGGTCGAGTTGGCCGGCGATCAGGCCGACGGTGATGGCGGCTGCCATGATGCCGGAGATCGACACTGCGAGGCCGATATTGATCAGATTCTGCTGGGTCAGAAAGTAGGGGGAAGCGATTGAGAAGAAGACGATCAGGGCGACGAGCGCCACGAACATGCCGTACTCGAGCAAGAAGTCACCTACGAGACGAGCGCCGGAGCGGCGGGGAGCGAGGGGCAGTGCCCCCGTGACGGATGTTGTCACGGGGGCACCGCTTGATGGTGTGCTCATTACTTGTCGTCGGGGTAGAGCTCGTCGACGTTGTCCGACGTCAGTACCCGGGTGACTTCGTAGGCGGAGAAGGTCTCGCCCAGATGGGTTGCAATCGCAGCCTCAACCCAGTTCCAGCCTTCCGAGTAGGGCTGGTAGTCGATCGAGCCGAGCAGCAAGCTGGCGTTCGCCGGATCGCGGAGTGCGGCACGAGAGGTGGTGTCCCCGCCGCTGGCGATCGCCAGAACGTCTGCGGCACGACCAGCCGCACGAGTCGCGTTCACCGCACCGACGACCGGAGCATCCCCGTAGGAGACGACGATGATCGCCGCATCCGGATGAGCCGTAAGGAAGTCAGTGAACTGGTTTGCGGCGTCGGTGGTCGGGTCGGAGCCCGCGGCGGGCTCGAGTCGGAATGTCGCTGACTCCTCGATTCCGAACGTCGACTGAGCCTCGGCAAAGGACGCCGCGACACGGGCGTCGCACGGCGCGCAGTTCGCCGCTGAGATTCCCGCGACGATCAGTTCCTTGTCGGCCCACTCCCCGCCGAGCTTCTCGTTGACCGCATCCGCGATCGTCGTGATAGCGAGCACGCCAACCTGGTCGTCGGAGACGCCAAAGTCGACACCACCGTCGATCGCACCGTCGATGACGACGACCTTCGCGTCGTTCGCCGTGATGGCCTCGACGGTCGGGGCGTTCATCGCGCCACCACCGCTACCCACCACGACGGGCTGCTTCACTGACAGCTGCTCATACGCCGACAACGAGTTCTCGTACTTGAACGCGAGATCGGCCAGATCGACGGTGACTCCGTAGAAGTCGGCGGCATCCTTGATGCCCTGCGACCACGCCGCGAAGAATGCATAACTCTCGCCCGGGTTGATGAACGCGAGCTGCAAGTTCTCGATGTCTTTGGGGACAGCGAATAGCGGCTTGACTTGATAGGGCCCGGTTGCTTCGGCCACCTCCTTGGCGGTGTAGACGCCTTCGGCACCATCTGTTCCGCTGCCGGTGTCCGTCGGTGTCGCGCAGGCCGAAACCGACACGAGCATGAACGTTGCCGCGATGCTCAGAGCTGCTGCTTTTCTGATTCTCTTGATGCTCACAAGTCCTCCATGACTGATGCGATGGGAGCCGTCATTGGCCGGGGGTAGCTAGTCCGAATCCCACTAGTGAACCGTTTCACTTTTCATGGTGATAATAATCACTCAGATCAGGGAAAGTCAACATCCACCTCGAATGGGCTGATCAGATACCTGTTCTATGCCGGGCCACGAGGTGCTCCGGTGCTCGCTCGCACCATCAGCACGGGATCGAACGAGGCGGATCGTGTCGCAAGCGTCTCACCGCGGGCGAGTGCGAGCACCATCTCCGCCGCTGCGTGGCCGATGTCGTACTGGGGTTGGCGGATTGTTGTGAGTGGCATTGCCGAAAGTTGAGCGCCATCGATGTCGTCGTACCCGACTACAGAGATGTCGTCGGGTATGACGAAGCCGAGTTGCGACAATCGGGCGGAGATTGCTAGCGCGATCACGTCGTTAGCGCAGAGCACGGCGGTCGGCATCGGATCGAGGGCGGCGATCACGTCGGCAGAGGCCATTCGGGTCGCTGGGGTGCTGCCCTGCGCGTCGACCCTTCGCAATTCAGCTCCGCTTGTACCGACCATCTCGCGCCAGGCGCGATGTGCACCTTCGAACCGCTCGCCGATCTGCATATCACCGGCCGGCCCTCCGACCAGCACAATGTCTCGGTGTCCGAGTTCGAGCAGGTGGGACATCGCGAGATGGCCACCAAGCTCACCGTCGACGCTCACGGTCGGAAGCGAGGGATGCGACGACGGAGCACCAAGGACAACCAGCGCTGCGCCGCTGGAGGCAAGCAGCTTCAGGTGCGACTCGGTCGCTGTAGTGGCAGTGACGATGGCACCCATCACCCGCATCTCGGAAAGGCTTCGTGCGTAGTGGTCCTCACGAAGGGGGTCGCCGAACGTGTTGCAGGTGACGAGTACGTGGCCGGCACGAAACGCGACGTCCTCGATTCCTCGGGCGACCTCGATGAAGAACGGGTTCGTGATGTCCGGGATGATGAATCCGATTGCGTGGCTGCGAGCACCACGCATGACGCGAGCTCCGCTATTCGGGATGAAACCCAGATCCTGAATGGCCGACTCGATGGCGCTGGCCGACTTCGGCGAGACCGGCTTTGTGCCATTGAGGTAGTTCGAGATGGTGCCCAAGGAGACGTCGGCTACTCGCGCGACATCGCGGATCGTGGGCTTCTGCGGCACGGGTACATCCTTGGCTCGCTGGTATGACCGGGAGGTCAGAGGGATTCGAACTCTCAGCACAGGCTAGCTCCCAGAGTGAACGCGTTCAACTCTTCGCCCTTGACAGCACGACGGAGTTGGATCTAAGTTCGTGCCGAGCCGTGTGAACCGGTTCAATCCGCGGTGCTTTCAACGGAGAAATCACATGACACATGCCCAGCGCATCTCACTCGTCGCACTAGCGATGCCGTTCGTGCTCGCCTCAATAGTGTTGACTCCCGGTGCCGCGCATGCGGCGGGAACCGCGTATTACGTCAGCATGGCGGGCTGCAGCAACAGCTATCAAGGTACTCAGCAGACTCACACGACAGGGACGACCGGGCCGTGGTGTGACTTCGCGAACGCGAATCTACTGACGCTAGGCGCGGGCGACAGCGTGCGACTGGCACGGGGCTCGACCTGGAACGTCAATGGTGCACCAAACAACGCGCTGGCTCTCAAAGGTGCGGGAACATCGTGGTCTTCACCCGTAGCACTCGGAGCATACGGAACAGGACCCGCCCCGATTATCCGCGGCGCCGGCAACAACGATACCGATGCGATTGGCTCCATCACCGACCCGTCCTACTGGGTCGTATCCGATCTCGAGTTCTCCCACGCCGCGAACGGGCTCACGGCAACGTTCACGTCAGGCGGACACGCCGGGCTGCGCATCAACAACCTGTACGTGCACGACCTTCGCGGTTGCTTTCTCGCCCAACCTGCCGGATGTTCGTGGATGTCGACGGGCATTGCGCTCACCACCGCAGTCGTAACTGGGCCTTCGGACGCGCCGTTGCTTACCGACCTCGAGATTCGCAACAACCGGTTCATCGATGTTGGCGAAGCCGTGCAGGTTTGGGCACCAGACGCAAGCAAGGCACACACCTACACAAACGTCGTGATCAAGGACAACATCGCCCAGAACATCGAGGGCAACGCTTGGGACGTAAAGGCAATCACAAACCTTCGGTTCATCGACAACTACTCATCCAACTTGTCGATGCGGGCACAACCCCAAGGAACGACCACCACGTTTGCCTACCGCCTGACAAGTGCACTGTTCGCCAATAACGTGTGGGACGGAGTGGCCGACACAGGGTCATCCGACCAGTCCGCTATTGACGCTGAGGGATACATTGACGACGTCTCGTACCTCGGCAACACGTTCGCCAATACGGCTGGTTCGGGCATCGAGTTCTTGCAACTCGCCCCGCCCGCGAATCCCGTTCGTGGCGCCGACGACCACAACACCGACAACCTGGTCGACAGCAATACCTTTATCAACAATGAGGTGCCGTTGGAGACCGTCAACAATGTGCGCAACCCCACGGGCACCGTCACAAACAATCTTGCCACCAGACCCACCATGATGAGCGAGCGCTACGCAGGCGGGATCGCCGCATTCTCGATCGCTGGAAACCTGACTTCAGTGGCATCACCGAACAGCTCGGCCGCCATCTACTCTGCGGTTGCGAACACCGGCGGCGCCTCATGCACCGTTAGCAGCTCTTGCTGGTCCTACGAGCGATATACAGGATCGGCATACACCGCCCTGGTCTGGGATAGCCCGAGCTCCCGCTGGGCGGGAAGTGGAGCATACGTCGGCCGGTCGAACCAACTCCCACCCGCCGCAACCGGGCAGTGGATCTCGCGTACCTGGACCGCCAGTGCAGATGGGGTCGTGACCATTCGCGGCCGCGTTCTCAAAAACGACATCGCTGGAGGCGACGGCGTCCTCGCTCGCATCACCAGGAACGGCGTAGTGATCTGGCCGGCCGCAGGAACGCCTCAGTCGATCGGCTACAGCGACGCATCAGGAGTCAACTCGAACCTCGATTCGGAGCCCGTGCTCTCCGGTGACGCAATTCGCTTTGAGGTCTCCAGTGGATCCAGCGGAAACGCGACGAGTGACCTCACGAGCTGGGCGCCGTCACTGGTGTTCGCCGCCTACGACTTGGCAAACCTACTGAGTAACGCAAAGTTCGAGAACGGCACCACGGGGTGGACCGCGCAGTCGGGCGCAATCTCCAGCTCGACGACCGCTCACTCTGGGACCGGCGCGGTGAAAGTCGCATCGCGGTCGGCAGTATGGGGATCAGCCAAACAGGATGTCAAGGCCGACCTACTGGCGAACGGCCAAGGCACATACTGGGCTAGCGCATGGGCTCGCCTAAGCAGCGGTTCCGATTCGCTCCTCGTGTTGGTCAACACAGTGGATTCCACCGGTAGTCACTGGTTCAAAACCCCGGCGGTCGTTGTGGGAACCGGCTACGTTCAGGTCGCTGGCGGCCTCAACATCACTTGGACCGGAACCCTCACCTCGGCGATCGTCTATGCGCAAAGCGCGAGTTCAACGGCGGATCTCTATCTGGATGATTTCTCATTCAAACTGGCGCCAAACCTGCTTGCGAATCAGGGATTCGAGACGGGAACAACCGGATGGGCGGCACAGAATTCCGTCATCTCCAGTTCAACCAGCCCGCGATCAGGCACTGGAGCGCTGCGGATCGCATCCCGCACTAGCGTTGCCTCCAGCGCCAACCAAGACATCCGCCCTGATCTGCTCGGCGCCGGCCAAGGACTGTACTGGGCGAGCACATGGGCCACCTTCACGTCTGGATCAGATAGCGCGATGGTGGTGGTGCGGCTTATCGACTCGGCAGGAACTCGGTATATTGCAACGCCGCTGACGGCGGTTGGCACCTCCTACGCGCAGGTCGCGGGCACACTCAACTTGACTTGGACCGGCACGTTGTTCGTAGCCCAGATCTACACGCAGACCGGTACGTCTACAGGTGACCTGAGGCTGGACGACTTCGAACTCATCGCCGATTGAACTCGTCCCCCTCCACCGACCGGCCAGTTGCAGGCCTACCGCTAGTGGTGGAAATGCCCATGCTTTGGGAATTGCTCAGATACTCCGTGCCCATATTCCACCCACACCTGGGGAGCATCATGGTCAGCTCACGTCATCGAGGTCGCACCCAGTCACCACTCTTTTGGAGTGATTCCAGCCACTTCGGCATAGTTCTGCGGATACGGCCTTCGACCACGGATCAATAGGCCGGGGGTTCAAATCCCCCCTGGCGCACCAGCGAGAAAGACCCCGTTGCTTTTTGACGGGGTCTTTCTCGTTTGCTCGTTTGGGTGGACGCGAAGCCTCTCGTGGGCCCCCGCTGTGCAGTCCGGACCGCTGCGAAGCAGTGGGCAGGCGGCGCAGTAGGGGAGTCAAATCCCCCCGGGCGCACCAAATAACAGGCATGACCAACATTTCCTTTGGAATGCGGTCGGGCCTGTTGTGGTTTCTGCCCACATCTTGCCCACACTTCAAATAGTTTCGGGTCAAATTTGGGCCGAAATTCAGCCACTGCGAATCCCCGGAGCCCAGTGTTTGTCCGGGTTTTGGTTCACTAGGCGAAGTGAACTTATCGGCCTCTGATCACTGTGTGCCGATTGCACTCGTGCGGAGTTCTCCTCGAGCGAAGTTTCGCCGCCGATCGCGACGATGTTGTGGCCGACTACTCCGTCGCCCCTCGAACCAGGAACCAGGACGAGTCGATCGTCTGGCATGGCGTGGGGGAGGGCGGCTCGCCCGTGACCTGACGTTGCCGCGGCTTCGTGACGGCTGGCCGGACACGCCACAGTCCGCACAGGCCGGCGTCGACGAGTGGCGAGCGACCTGGCGAAACCCGGTGCGGTACACGCCGGTCGCCCCCGGTCGGGAGCAGCACGAGCCCGGCCCGGAGTTGTGGCGCGAGTATACCGACCAGGTGACACAGCCGCGCGACGAGCTCACTGTCGTCGACCCGACCGACCGCGCCACGTGGGCGAGGGTCGCTCGCGAAACCAGCGGCGCGTTCGCCGCATGGTCGCAGCGGGTCGAGGCAACATCTGGCCCGCTTCGCGGACGCTCGCCCGCACAGCTCAGATCAGAGCCCGCGACGCTGGACGCAAGAACACGGCCGGCCCTCGCTCGATCGCCGGGGCGGCGAACCTCATGGCCATGGCGACCACGCATGGCCAGGGCACGCAGGCTGAGGCGATGCTGTTCCGTCAGCTGATGCGCACAGCGCAGGCGATCTACTCGATGCACCAGGCCGTCGACGAGTCGCGACGTGCGGCGGAGATCCGCAACGCCCTCGGCGCACGACTGGATGCCGTCAGGGCCCGGATGCCCGAACTCGTCGGCGCTGGTTCAGAAACTGTCGCGGCCGAGAGCCCGATGACCTGGACGCTGCGCCAGGCCACCGGAGGGCAGGCACCGGCACGACCGGCAGGCAGCCCGCTTCCGACGCCGCTCGCGCCGCGGCCGCAGGTACCGACTACGCCGCCCGAGCGCGGCGCTGAGCGTTAGATAGATAAAGGGATAGGGGGAGAGCCATGGCAGAGCTACAGGCCGATGGAGTGTTCGAAGAAGCCGAGGGCAGTATCCGCCAGCAGCTCATTGCTGCCGCGCAGTTGGCCCGCACGACGGTCCAGGCCCGACAGGACGCCGCCCAGCGGCCGACGCGTCGCGACCTCAAGGTGGCACGTCAGCTGCACGCGCAGCTCGACGCGCAGAGGGTCGCAGCACGAGCCGTGCTTGCACCCGTGCACAATACGTCGTGGTGGGACCAGGCCCAAGTGCGCGACATCGCTCGCGACTATGAGGCGGCCGCCACCTTCCGCGGCGAAGACCAGGCCGCCCGCGACGCCGAGAGCCGCATTCGGCAAGAATTGCGCGAGCGGTACGACGCCGAGGTGTTGGAGACGGGCGCCGATCCCGCCGTGGTGCGCGTCACCCTCGTCGACCGCGACACCGAGCGGACCGAGCACGACAAGCGTCAGGCGCAGGCTCGCGACGACCCGGACCTCGCTGCTGGCGTCGTGGTCGGTGCCGAAGTGTTTGAGGTGTCCGCGGATCTCTCGGATGCCGAGGAAGCGCAGGGCCTCCGCGACCTCGCCGCCTACATCGAGCACGACGCCAGCTGTCATGGGACTCGGTCGAGCGGCGCGAGCTGCACGTCGAGGGCATCACGGTGGGCCCCGACCAGGCCGCAGCAGCGATCGCATGGAAGCAGGCCGACGTCGACCAGGCACGTCACCCGTGCGCGGTAGTGCAGGGTGGCCGCAAGGGCAAGTCGCCCCGTACTCGAGTTCCCGCGTCGACGCGCAATCGCCAGATCGGCCGCGACGGCCCATAACGTCTGAGGCGTCCGCCGACCGCGGGGGAGTGGGGCGACCCCGCGCCAGCGGGGGTGATCGGAGGGGCTTCTCACCTCAAATTGGCCCGACGCGATTCACTCCTCAACCGTGATTGAATTCACACCGGTACCGATTTCCATGAAAGTGTCCTTGACAGCCAGCGAGCCGGAAACTCCGGGAGGCAGCGTTGCCGTGACTGTCACCAGCCTGGCGTTTCGTTGCCAAGCAACCGAAATCTCGCCAGTCGGGGAGGAAAAGCTCGTTCGAGCCCAGTCCACGCCCTGAAGCAACTTCGGAGCGATAGCCACCCGCCGCCATCCGATCGATCCAGCCTGTTGACGCAGGCCGCACACCGTCCCGGTGAGCCAATCATCAATAATTCCCAGCATGAAGTGATTCTGGGATCCTTGGGCGGCCGGCCCTTCGGGCCCCTGCCAAGATTCGGTGAGCGCAGTTGCCCCCGACGCGACTTGATGGGCGTACCCAGGACCATGTTCTTGACGGATAAGCATGTTGATCAAGTCATCCGCCTTGTGGGACGTCAGCGTGCGGAGTAGCGCGGGAAGTCCGATCTCGCCAACGGTGATAAGATCGCGGGCCTCGTTGATCGAGGCCAGAAGAGCGTCCCAAGTCGCAGCTTCCTCGTCTGGGTCGACCAGTCCGAGGTCGAAGGCGAGTGCGAAGCTCGCCTGACTCCCCGACCCCCAAATTTGCGAATCAGCACTCCAAAAGGCGTCCCGAAATTTTCCCCTGGAGTACTCGAGGCTTGTCGTAAATCGCGTTGCAGCGTCGCGCTCACCGAGTGTGTGAGCAACCTTGACTGCTGCTTCGAGCGTGGTGATGTATCCGTATGTAGCAACCATCGACCGCGGCGTTGTTGCGTCCGTGGTAACCCAGTCGCCCAGCCCATAGTCAAGGAGACCGTCAACACTCCTGCCGTCGAGGTACGCAACATGCTTGACAATCGCGTCCCAGTTCTCGGAGAGGGCCCGTTCGTCTGCATAGGTTTCGTACAGGCGCCAGGGTAGGTGTGCGATGACCCCACTCCAATTCGGATCGTCGCGGAAAGCGTTTGGATCGCCATTCCAAGCATCCCCGGAAAAGTCGATCATCTCCGGCGCGATGCTTGGGATCAGGCCGGATGGAAGCTGGGCGTCGCGAATATGAGTCAGAGACTGTCGGAGATGGGCTGATACGTCGTAGCTGCGGGCGAGCACATCGAAACAGAGGTAGAGCTGCTCTACCCACCCGAGTTTTTCACGATGAGGGCAGTCAGTGAAGACGCTGAACATGTTTCCCTGCACGGCGCGATCGATCATGTCGTGCAACTTGTTAAGGAACGGGTCGCTCGTAGTCGTATGCCCCACCACGGGGAGATCCGCGCGTAATACTGCTGCGCAGATCTCCACGCCCTGTGCAATGTCCGAGTCAGAGGTCACTGCCACGTATCTGAATCCGTGGTAGCTCATTGAAGGGCGGAACTGCGTGGACTGTGCGCCGGAGCTTGCTCGCGTTAGTCGGTCAAAGATCGGAGTTCCCGTCGACGTCTGATCTACGTCGCCGTGGTCGTTCAATAGCTCGCTTGGCCAGAACTTCACGCTTCCTGCCTCCGATGGCGGAATGATCGCGCGCACTTGTCCAGCGATGTTTGTACCGAAGTCAATTACTCGCGTTCCCGACTTTGAAACGTGCTCGCTGACAGGCGATCTGAGCTCGACAACTCGAACCGGCGCGGAGGTA
>NZ_JANLVV010000237.1:0-1142 GCF_031364185.1 Salinibacterium sp.
CTGACACCGCGGCGACCCTGTGGATTGCGCTACGACGCCGATCGGTCGGGAGCTGATCGGGCTCAGTGCGCGAGCCAGTCGCGCAGCTGCCCATCCTGTTGCCCCAGCAGCGGCGGGGCAGAGTTGGGACGTGTGATCGGAGGATTCCAGGTGATGGGATGCCGCACCTGGGTCGCGACCGCCACCCCGGTCGAATCGAATACCTCGATTATCGGCTCGAGCCCGAGGGAGTCGGCGAGCGCGATGCCGTCGGCGATCGTGCCGACGCGGCCCGCGGGCACGCCTGCCGCCGTCAGTCGACGCTGCCATTCGGCGGAATCCTGGTGTCGAAGCTGTTGCTCGAGCAGCGGCACGAGCACGGCACGATTGGTGACCCTGAGCGCGTTGACCATAAATCGCGGGTCGTCCGAGAGTTGCGGAGAGCCGAGAACCGCGACCAACCGCCGGAACTGGGCATCATTTCCGCAGGCGACAACGATCTGACCGTCCGCGCATTCGAGCGATTCGTAGGGGGCAATAGAGGGATGCGCGTTGCCAAGTCGCCCGGGAACCACCCCCGCGCCGAGGAATGCCTGAGCCTGGTTTGCCAACGCACCCTGAAGGCTCGACAGCAGATTCACCTCCAGCAGCGCGCCGCGGCCAGTGGTCTGCCTCTGGAGCAGAGCCGCAAGGACACCGGCGACAGCATCCTTCGCCGTGAGCACATCGACGATCGCCACGCCGGTCTTCAACGCCGGCCCGTGTGTCTCGCCGGTGATGCTCATCAACCCGCCCAGCGCCTGCACGATCACGTCGTAGCCGAGAAGGTCGCGCCCCCCGGCGCTGCCGAATCCGGAGATGGAGGCGTAGACGACGCCCGGGTTCGACGTCATCGCTTCGTCGTAGCCGAGCCCGAGCTTGTCCATACCCCCGGGCGCGAAGTTCTCGACGACCACGTCGGCTCGGGCGATCAGGGTGCGGGCCAGGTCACGGTCGGCCGGATCGGCGAGGTCGAGACACACCGATTCCTTGTTGCGATTCACGCTGTCGAAATAGGTCGACCCCGTGGCCGAGTGCGGCGGCCCCCAGGATCGGGTGTCGTCGCCGGTTACTGGGCGCTCGACCTTGATCACCCGCGCACCGAGGTCGGCGAGCATCATCGT